>NZ_JBFBAO010000467.1:0-4651 GCF_040682255.1 Micromonospora sp. NPDC051296
CCACATTCCCGCAGCTCAGGGGCCGATCGTAACGGTTACAGCGGTCGGTAAGCAGCGCCCGACCGTGCACGGGGACGGTCGGGCGCCCGACGCGCCGGATGCGCCGGGTGGTGGCCCTGGTTAGGCTGGTAGACCCGGTTGGCGTCGCCCGTGCCGGCCGCCCCCGTGAGGAGCACCATGCAGCCCGCCGACGCCATTCCGGCAGCGCAGACCGGTCCGGACGCCGTCACGGTGCCGCCGCCGAGGTCGGCCCCCGAGGTGGAGTCGGCTCCGGCGCAGGGCGACCCGGAGGACATCGCGCCCGCCGACGCCTCGCCGGCCGACGACGCGCCGGAGGGTGCTCCGGACGGCACCGGCCCGTCCACGGGCGGGCTCGGCGAGCGGGAGCGGGAGATCCTCGCGTTCGAGCGGCAGTGGTGGCGGCACGCCGGTGCCAAGGAACAGGCCATCCGGGACCGCTTCGGGCTCTCCGCCACCCGTTACTACCAGTTGTTGAACGCATTGCTGGACAATCCGGCGGCGCTCGCCGCCGACCCGGTGCTGGTGGGCCGGCTGCGCCGGCTGCGCGCCTCCCGAGCCCGTGACCGGCGCCGCTGAATCTGGGCGAATGTCGGCCCGCGCGGCGGGTAGCCGGGGCGGGGAGGTGGCGGCGATGTCCGGAAGCGGCCCCGGTGAGGCGAAACGCCCGGCGACGTACCCGGCGACCGGGGGCACCGTGCTGCCCGAGGCGGCCCCGGACGAGCGTCGGCGGGGCGCGGCGGTCGGGGTGGCGCCGACCATGCGGGTACGCTCCGCGTCCGCCCCGCCGCCCGGGCGGCCGGTCAACGAGGACGTGGTGTTCCAGTTCGGCCCGCTGGTCGGGGTGCTGGACGGGGCGACCGTGCCGGAGGGCTTCGACACCGGCTGCGTACACGGGCCGCAGTGGTATGTCCGGCACCTCGCCGCCCGGCTCGGCCTGGCCGAGGCCGCCCGCCCGGCGGCGACGCTGGTGAGCAACCTGGCCGGGGCGATCCTGGCGGTCCGGGCCGACCACGGCGACCAGTGCGACCTCGACCACCCGGGTACCCCGTCGAGCACCGTGTGCCTGCTGCGCGACGGTGGGGACCAGGTCGACTACCTGGTGCTCTGCGACAGCCCGCTGGTGCTCGACGCCGGCGGCCGGGTCGACGTGGTCGTCGACGACCGGTTGGCCGCCTCGACGGCCGAACTGCGCGGTGCCGCCGCCGGGCTGCCCGGGTCGGCCGACCGGGCCACCCGGTTCCGGCACGCCGTCATGCTGCAACGGCAGCGGATGAACCGTACGCACGGTTACTGGGTCGCCGCCGCCGATCCGGACGCGGCGTACCACGCGGTGGTCGGCACGCTGCCGCTGCGCGGGCCGGACGCGCTGCGCCGCGCGGTGCTGCTCACCGACGGAGCGTCCGCCGCCGTCGAGGAGTTCGGGCTGTTCGACTGGGCCGGCCTGCTGGACGTGGTGACCGGCGAGGGGCCGGGCACGTTGATCGACCGGGTCCGGGCGGCCGAGCGGGATCACCCCGACCGGCTGCGCCGGCACAAGCCGGCCGACGACGCCTCCGCCGTCCACTGCGATTTCACCCACGCGGATGACAACGGAGCGTGAGGTAGGGCGCGTTTTCGGTCCGACCGGCCGGTCCCTCCCGCCAGACGTTCCGGTCGTCGCCAACCGGGTGGACGTGCGCCACCGAGCGCGGAAGACTGCGGCACGTGACGGGTGCGATCCGGCTGGAGCCGGTGGACGAGAAGAACCTCGAACCGTTGCTCTCCGTAGCGGTTGCCGAGGCGGAGCCGGCCGACGTGATGCCGCCCGTGGCGGCACCGGCCGGGTGGTCGCACGCCCGACGGGAGGCGTTCCGGGAGTTCCACCGGGCCAGCTTCGGCGGTCTCGAAGCGCCCAACCGCACCGCCATGTACGCGATCCAGGCCGGCGGCGAGGTGGTCGGGATGATCCGGATGAGCCGCCGGGACGAGCCCGACGCCGTCGAGGTGGGCATGTGGCTCGGCCGGTCGGCCCGTGGCCAGGGCATCGGCTCGGCGGCGCTGCGCGAGCTGTTGAACCTGGCGGCGGCGGCCGGCATGCGGTCCGTGGTGGCGGACACCGATCCGGAGAATCGTGGCGCGCTGTCCGCCTTGGCGAAGTGCGGCGCCACGCTGCGCGAGGACGGCGACCGGGTACGCGCGGAGATCAGCCTGGACTAACCGCGCTGCTCCGCGTACGCCGCCAGCCAGGCCACCTGGGCCGGGTCCAGGGACGGGCGTACCCGGGCCCGGGCCGTCTCGACGTGCTCCGCGGTGACCGTGGACGCGGTCAGCGACTCGCGCATCGCCGCCAGCGCTGCCTCCCGGACCAGGGCCGCACAGTCGGCCGCCGAGAAGCCGTCCAACTCCGCGCCGAGCGCGGGAAGGTCGACGTCCTCGGCGAGCGGCACGTTGCGCGCGGCGGCCCGCAGGATCTCCGCCCGTGCCTCGGCGTCCGGTGGCGGCACGTAGACCAGCCGCTCCAGCCGGCCGGGGCGCAGCAGCGCCGGGTCGACCAGGTCGGGCCGGTTGGTCGCGCCGATCACCACGACGTTGCGCAGCGCCTCCACCCCGTCCAGTTCGGTGAGCAGCGCGGCGACCACCCGGTCGGTGGTGCCGCCGTCGGTGGCCTGGCCGCGGACCGGGGCCAGGGCGTCCACCTCGTCCAGGAAGACCAGCGTGGGCGCGGCCTCCCGGGCCCGGCGGAACAGTTCCCGCACCGCGCGTTCGCTCTCGCCGACCCACTTGGAGAGCAGCTCGGCGCCCTTGACCGACAGCACGTTCGCCCGGCCGGAGCCGGCCAGCGCGGTCACCAGGTAGGTCTTGCCGCAGCCCGGCGGGCCGTAGAGCAGCACCCCGCGCGGCGGCTGCACGCCGAGCCGGGCGAAGGTGTCCGGGTAGGTCAGCGGCCACAGCACCGACTCGGTCAGCGTCTGCTTGACCTCCACCAGGTCGCCGACATCGTCGAGCGTCACCCGGGCGAGTTCGAGGGTGGAGCCGGCCATGGTGGTCGGCCGCACCACCTCCAGCGCGGCGGTGAAGTCGGTCATCCCGACCGTCGGGTTCTCCACCGACTTCTGCCGCAGGGCCGCGCGCACCCCGGCCTCGCGGACCAGCGCGGCCAGGTCGGCGGCGACGAAACCGGGGGTACGCGCGGCGACCTCGTCCAGCCGGACATCCTCCGCGAGCGGTACCGGGCGGGTCAGCACGGTTAACTGCTCCCGGCGCAGTGCGGCGTCCGGCAGCGGGACGTCGATCCGCAGCGAGAGCAGGTCCGGGGCGCGCAGCGCCGGGTCGACGGCCTCCGGCCGGCTGGTGGTGCAGACCACCGCCGCCCCGGCCCGGACGATCTGTGCCAGGCACTGGCGGAACACGGTCGCCACCGGTCCCGGGCTGTCCGCCGGGGCCAGCGCCTCCACGTCGGTGACCAGCAGCACGGCCGGCCCGCCGGCGACCACCTCGGCGGTCGCGGCCCGGAGCCGCCCGGCGGCCGAGGAGTTGGTCAGTGCCGCGACCTCGGGCGCCCAGAGCGGGTGCACCCGGGCGCCGACCTGGGCGGCCACCGCGCGGACCAGCGCCGACTTGCCCGAGCCGGCCGGCCCGGAGACGAACACCCCGAGGGCGACCGCGGTGCCCAGCCGGCCGAGCACCTCCCGGTGGTGGAAACCGAGGTCGAGCAGCTCGGTCAGCTCCTCGGCCTGGGGCCGCAGGCCGGGCAACTCGTCGACCGACGGGGCGTGCTCGGCCCCGCCGACGCTCCCGGCGGCCGAACCGCCGGCGCCGGCGGTGCTCGCCCAGCCGACGTCGCCGGCGGTCGCCTCGCCGGCATCCCCTGCTCGTGGGCCGGGCTCGGCACCGGCGCCGCTCGTGGCGGCGACGCCCGCCCCCGAGCCGGTCGCGGGCCAGATCGCCCGACTGGTCCACCGGGAACTCGCCGCGCCGCCCGTGCCGGCCGTGGGCCACCTGCCGGCACCGGTCGCCGCGCCGGCGTCGCCGTGGGTGGCGGAGCCGTGTTCCCAGCCGACGAGGGTGTCCATGGTGACCAGCGCACCCGGGTCGGGCTCGGCGGCGACGACCCGGAGCAGGGTGCTGGTCCAGGCATAGCCGATGCGGGTGGAGAGGCTGCGCCGGGCCGCTTCGACCAGGGTGCGGGTCGAGGCGTCCGGCAGGACGTCCTGGGGCAGCAGGGAGACGTCGTCCCCGGCGGTGACCACCTTGCCGAGCAGCGCCAGCCGCAGCATCTCCGGGGAGACCACCGCGACGATCTCCGCCGGCCCGGCGAGCAGCACCTGGCGAGCCGGGGTGACCGGTGTCGGGCTCACCCGTACCTGCCCGCCGTCGCGTACCCCGAGGTTGCCCAGCATCAGGTCGTCGGCCTGCAACAACGCGGCGCTGGCGGTCTGTTCGGCCGCGGCGACGATGCCGGCGGTCGCCCGCCGGCCGGTCAGCCGGACCGGATCACCGGGCCGCAGCGCGAGCGCGGTGAGGGCCTCGGGGTGCACCCGGACGATGCCCCGCCGGGCATCCAGTGCGGCCGGCCGTAGGCTCGCGATCAGGGTCAGCTCGGGTTCGCCCACCGCCCGACCCTAGACGGCCCGGTCACCCTTCGTCCCCT
>NZ_JBFBAO010000468.1:0-4646 GCF_040682255.1 Micromonospora sp. NPDC051296
GCCACTCCCAGTAGCCCAGCACCGACAGGTCCTCACCGGGGATGGCGGTCACCCGGGACTCCACCACCCGGCGGATCTCCGCCCGCTCCTCGGGCGAGGTCAGCCGCAACCCGGCCGCCAGGCACTGCTGCACCGCCGCGTCGCAGCCGGCCCGGCTGAAGATGAACAGGATCGCCGGCAGCAGCCCCTCGCGGTCCAGCCGGTCGACGATGTCCGGCCGCAGCGGCCCGCGCCAGCGCGGCCCCCGCCGCCCGGCGCCCGGCCCGGCGGAGCGCCCCTCGCCCAGGTCGAGGCGGCGCACCGTGTCCCGGGTGTAGCGCAGCAGCTCCGGGTGCACGTCGTGCTTGCGCGCTGCGTCGGCGTCGTGGAACAGGTCGAACATCCGCTTGCCGACCAGCATGTGCTGCCACAGCGGCACCGGCCGGTGCTCGCTGACCACCACCGTCGTCTCGCCACGCACCGTGATCAGCCATTCGGCGAACTCCTCGGCGTTGGACACCGTCGCCGACAGCGACACCAGGGTGACCGAGGCGGGCAGGTGGATGATGACCTCCTCCCACACCCCGCCCCGGAACCGGTCGGCGAGGTAGTGCACCTCGTCCATCACCACGTACGCCAGGCCCTCCAGCGTGGCCGAGCCGGCGTAGAGCATGTTGCGCAGCACCTCGGTGGTCATCACCACCACCGGGGCGTCGCCGTTGATGGCGTTGTCGCCGGTGAGCAGCCCCACCTGGTCGGCACCGTAGCGGTCGACCAGGTCGTGGTACTTCTGGTTGGACAGCGCCTTGATCGGGGTGGTGTAGAAGCACTTGCGCCGGGCACCGTCGGCCGGCGCCGGCTCCCCGGGCGTGCCACGCAGCGCCAGGTGTACGGCGAACTCGCCGACCACCGTCTTGCCGGCCCCGGTCGGCGCGCACACCAGCACGCCGCTGCCCCGCTCCAGGGCCTGGCACGCCTCCCGCTGGAAGTCGTCGAGGTCGAACCCGAGGTCGGAGGCGAATTCTTCCAGCGCCGGGAACTGTGAGGCCTGCGCGGCCCGGCGGCGCGCCGCGGCATACCGCTCGGCGGGGCTCGACATGCCCCCAAGATTAGTGCGTGCCTCCGGCGGGCACCCGGCAAGGCCGTCCGGCAACGGGGTCGGAGTGGGTCGGTAGGGTGCACCACGTGCCGGATCATGCCGAACCGACCGACGCCGTACGCGGCACCCACGACGCCGCCCGGCCGGGCCCGTATCGCCGGCCCGTGAAGGCGGTGCTGCTCGACTTCCACGGCACGCTCGCGCAGGTGGAGGAGCCCCGCGACTGGGTGCTGGCCGCCGCGGCGGCGTGCGGCGTGCAACTGGACCGGGTCCGGGC
The DNA here is from genome assembly GCF_040682255.1 of Micromonospora sp. NPDC051296. Classification (NCBI taxonomy): domain Bacteria; kingdom Bacillati; phylum Actinomycetota; class Actinomycetes; order Micromonosporales; family Micromonosporaceae; genus Micromonospora; species Micromonospora sp. NPDC051296. The sequence goes on from NZ_JBFBAO010000468.1 coordinate 1,356, forward strand.
CACCGCGCTGGCCGACCGGCTGCTCACCGCCGGCCGGGCTGGCGGGCCGCTGCCCGCCCGGGTGCCGCCGCGGCTGGCCGAGCTGTGGGCCGACCGCGACCTTTACCCGTACGCCCACCGGGGCGCGTACACCGGGCTCGCCGCGACGGTCGAGGCGGGCATCGACGGCCTCGCCGAGGCGCTCTACGAGCGCGTACTGGTGCCGGAGGGCTGGGTGCCCTACCCGGACACCGCACCCACCCTCGCCGCGCTGCGCGGGGCCGGGGTGCGGGTGGCCGTGGTCAGCAACATCGGCTTCGACCTCCGGCCGATCTTCGACGCCTGGGGCCTCACCGACCTGGTCGGCGCCTTCGTCCTGTCGTACGAGGTGGGCCGCTGCAAGCCCGACCCGGCGATCTTCTGGCGCGCCTGCGGCATGCTCGGCGTCGACCCGGAGGAGGCGCTGATGGTCGGCGACACCCCCGCCGACGCCGGGGCGGTCAACGCCGGCTGCGCCGCCCTGGTCCTCCCCGCCGCCGACCCCGGCCGCCCCAACGGCCTCGGCACCATCCTCGACCTAACCCACCCCTAACCCCCGCCCCACCCCTACCCGGCCCGCCCCGCCGATCATGCAGTCGTGGTGCCTGCTTTCGCCGCATACGCCGGCTTTGCGGGGCACCACAACTGCATGATCGGCGAGCAATGCCGGCGGAGGCCGGTGGTTAGCGGAGGAGGTGGATGGCGCGGGGGACGGCGGTGAGCGTTACGGGCAGGTCGAGGGAGCGTTCGCCGTCGGCGTAGGTGGTGATGTCCTCGGCTTCGATGGTGATCGTGCGGGCGCGGTAGGTCTGCACCAAGGGGTGGGTGACGTGGGTGCCGGTGTAGATGCGGGGTTTGACCCGGATCAGGGTGCGCCGGTCGAAGCGACCGCCGACCACCACGTCGAGCAGCCCGTCGGTCGGGTCCGCGTCCGGGCAGATCCGCATCCCGCCGCCGTAGCTGGCGCCGTTGCCGACCGCCACCAGCACCGCGTCGACCTCGAACCGCTCGTCGTCGAGGGTGAGGGTGTACCGGCGCGGGCGCAGCCGGGCCAATTCCGCCAGGATGGCCAGGTCGTAGCGGCGGGGGCCACGCGGCCAGCGCATCCGGTTGGCCCGCTCGTTGACGATGGCGTCGAAGCCGGCCGCGAGGACCGCCCCGTACCAGCGGACGGTGCCGTCGGCCCCGGTCATCCGGGCCAGGTCGACCGGTCGGCTGCGCCCCTGCCGCAGCGCCGCAGCGATGACCTCCACCGCCGCGCGGGGGTCGCTCGGAAAGCCGGTCTCCACGGCGAAGTCGTTGCCCGTGCCGGCCGGGACCGGCCCGAACGGCACGGTGCTGCCGGCAACCGCCTGAAGCGCCCGGTGGACGGTGCCGTCGCCGCCCACCGCGATCAGCGCGGACGCGCCGTCGGCCACTGCGCTACGGCAGGCCACCTCGGCCTCGTCCGCACTGGTCGCGGTCAGCAGCCGTACCGGCCGGCCGGCGGTGGAGAGCCGGTCCAGCAGATCCGGCAGCAGTCCCCGGTGCCGGCCACGCCCGGCCGTCGGGTTGGCCAGTACGGCGACGGGCCCCTCGGGCGGCGGGCCAGCGGGAAGGTGATCGTCTGCGGTCACGGCGAGCACCGTACCCGCCGGCCCGCCGACTCTGTCAGCTGGCGGAACGGGTGAATTCTCGCCTCGGTGACCTCAGCGTGCCGCGCGTCGCAGCCGCCCCCACGGCTTGAACACCGAGATGGTCATCGCGAAGAGCACCGCTGCGGTGGAGACGATCGGCGGAAAGGCCAGGTCGGTCAGCACCGGGAGCGGGCGCCCGTCGGTGAGGGACGCCCGGGCGCCCGCGGTCAGTTCGTGGATGCCGGGGCCGAGCACGGCGACGACCAGGGTGACCAGTACGACGTTGAGAACCAGCTTGATCGCTACCCACCAGTACCGCACCAGCCCGTACTTCGAGCCGAGGCCGAGCAGCACTCCGGTGGCCAGGCAGAGCAGACCGACGGCCGCGAGCGGCCAGGTGGCGAAGTAGCCGATGCTGGCGAGGGCAGCCGCGGCACCGAGGTCGTCGCCGGGGGTGAACGCCGCGAGCACCAGCAGACCCAGCACGATGTCGATGCCGAGCCACGCGCCGGCGGCGGCGATGTGCAGCAGGAGCAGCACCTTGCGCAGCCGCGGCCCGGCGCGCCACCGGACCGGGGCCGGGCGGGTCATCGTGCGGCCACCCGGTCGGGGCAGCTGGATACCAGTCATGCCCGCCATGGTCGATCGGCGCGGGCCCGCGGGCGTCGTCCGGGCGACGCATTCCGGCGTACCTCCGCGGACGTAGTCCCGGCGGGCTCCCGCAGGACCGCCATACGGACGAACGCCGCCCCGACGGGGCGGCGTTCGTAGCAATCCGGTTGGGCTCGGTCAGGTGATGTCGTCGTAGCGACGCTCGATCGGCTTGGGCGCGGTCACCGGCTCGGGGGCCTCGACCGGGGTGACCCCGTCGACCGGCCGTCCCGCGTCGACCCGCTCCTTGTCGAACTCCAGCGGGGAGACCTCGTCGTCGTCGATGCCGGCGTAGATCTCCTTGCCTCGTCCCCGGCGCTTGTCGTTGAGGAACGCGACCCCGACCGCGGCGAAGTAGAGCGCGCACAGGCACAGCGCCAGCGCCGTCATGCCGAACGGGTCCGGCGTCGGGGTGACCACCGCGGCGAAGGCGAAGAACAGGAAGACCGCGATCCGCCACCAACCGAGCAACCGTTTCGCGCTGGCGATGCCCACGAAGTTGAGCATCAACACGATCAGCGGAAACTCGAACGCCACCCCGAACAGCAGGATCAGGTTGGTGACGAACGAGATGTAGCGGGTGATGTCAAGAGTCGTGTTGATGTCGTCACCGGAGACCTGCAGCAGGAACTCCAGCCCCTTCGAGGTGACGAAGTACGCCAGCACCGCGCCAGCCGCGAACAGCGGCGCCGCCAGCGCGGTGAACGCGTACGCGTATCGCCGCTCCTTGCGGTGCAGACCGGGCGCGATGAAGGACCAGAGCTGGTAGAGCCAGATCGGCGCGGCGAGGATCAACCCAACCCAGAGGCCGATCTTCAGGTTGAGCAGGAACACGTCCGCCGGACCGAGCTGAACAAAGTTGCACCGACCGTCGGCGAGCGTGCTGCCCGGCAACTGACAGTAGGGCTGGGACAGCAGGTCGAGGACCGGCCTGGCGAGCCAGAGGCCGAACCCGAAGCCGACCAGGATGGCCAGCGACGCCTTGAACAGCCGGTTACGCAGCTCG
>NZ_JBFBAO010000469.1:0-4630 GCF_040682255.1 Micromonospora sp. NPDC051296
GGCGCCTTTCCCAGCGCCGTACGCACCCTGCTGCCGGCGGCCCTGGTGGCGCTGTCCCGCGAGCACCCCGTCACGCCTGATGCCCGGCGGCTGGCGCGGAGAGCGGGAGCCCGGTGGGCCGCCGCAGGACGACAGACCGTTGACCGGTGAGGTGGTGGGCCGGCAGCCGGCCGGGCCGCGCGGCCACGAGCCCGCGCGGCGTAGGGAAGCGGACGCCGGCCGCGTCGGCGAGCTGGCGGCGGTCGCGGGGTTGCGGCTACTGCGCCTCCGGCGGGGGCGCTCCGGCTCCAGGATGGCCGGGGCTCCGTCGGCGGGTCGCGGTCCGTGGGTGGTTGCGGTAGGCCATCCCGCCTGCCATCGACTCGGGCAAGCCGAGCAGACCGCCGCCCGACCCGCCAGCTTCCGTACGAGCCGTCAAGGTGCGCTTGATGGCATGGCGGGCCGGGCGGCGGCCCGCTCCCCAGGAGGGCGGGCCGACGGCAGACAGTGAGGATGGTGGCAGGCTGAGCTAAGCCCCGAGTGTTCGCGCCCTGTGTCGAACCTCAAGCAACTCAGGCGGAGCATCCCGAGGTGGTTTGCCTACTGCCGTCAGCGGTCTAACTGCTCGGCGTCCCGCTGATGTCAGCCGTAGACGCTCTTCGTCCTGACTGCGAAAGCCCGTCGCGGTTTCGTCGACCGCAATTAGGTGCCGCACTTCGAGCTCTTGGGCGGCAGGTCCAATGTCCCGACGGTAGAAGCCCTCATAGGTTCCCCGCTTAATGCTGCTCATCTCATCGCGACCAAACTTAAGTAAGGTTGCGAGCGCACCGGATGAAAGCCCATCCAGGACGGCCATGCATTGTCGGATTTCGTTCGGCCGTGGATAGGTCTCAAAGTAGGCCAGGCGAGACCGCTGCTCTGGTGAAAGGTGATCGAGCCTGGATGCTCCAGGGGAGTGCCGGATCTCGCTGTACAGTGCCCCGCGAAGCTCTTGCTCTAGGCGGCTTCGCAGCTCGTCCAAGTCAACGCTTCCGGCTGTGGCGCTCTCGCTAACAGTCCTCTCGGTCGTTAATAGGAGCCGCTCAAGTATTTTGTCGTACTGATTGGCAAGCAGCTGATTAGTATTCTTGGCGCTTTCACGCAGCTCGGTCAGGTGATCTAGTGTCCGAGTTGATGGCCTGACTTTGCAGCATTTGCTGGCCGGAAGTCCAGGATTGCGCAATAAAAACGATGATCTGGATAACGAACGCAAGAATGGCAAGCGCCAGGGCGATTGTGGAGAGTGTGTCGACGTCCTTCACCGGCACAACAATCGCCAGCGTTCCTGTTGAGCCGGCCGCGAGGAGTGCGCAGGAAAAGGCAATCATCCGCCAAGATATGGTCAACGAACCGGGCTTTCTTGGGGTCGTTTCCTCATCGGCGGCAGGGCTCTCGACCAGCACGGCTTGGGGCATGGTGCCGAGGATAGGTGACACACGAAACATCGCCATCCGTCACACGTCTTGTTGACAGCAGCCGGTCAGCGAGGGCCGCCAGCTTTTGGCAAGGCCGACAAGGAGGCTTTTTCATCGTGATTGGCCTGGTCACGCAGGCATGGAGAGGCTGTGTCGACATAGGACGAGGCTCCCGGTAAGACAGCAGTCGACCAAGATCCGATGCCCCAAGCGGGAGCCTCGCTGTGCTGTCTTACCCGTCCGCGGTCGCGCTGTCCAGCCGTACCCTGAACCACCTGGCCGACCTCATCCGTGCCGAACGCACCCGCCGCCGAGGACGGTGGTGGCGCCCCGGGCCGCCATGATCGATGACGGATCTGGGGCTTCACGTTGGTCGAGACACAGGCAGTGCCTCCGGCGGGGCGCTCGGGCGCTCTGGGATGGCTGCCAGGTGCAGCGGGGTATGTGCTTCTTTCAACCCGTCCGACTAACGCGATCTGCCGCAAAATCACTGACCTTTAGTCTGCCTCTATCCTGCGACCCTCAATTGCGAGACGCAGGCTGAAAGCAGGCGCCACATGAGGATGCAGTCAGCCTCATTTGCGAAAAGGCTCAACTGCGACGGCGCGGTCATATCTCAGCCGCCATATCCGTTCTGCTTCCGACCGACTCAATGCCATGTTTGCCTTTCAGGCAGTCAATTACTGCCGCAGACATATCGGGGGGATAGCTGCTGGAAGATTGTCGCTATAGGGGGATTGGGTTGACCAGCCCCAACGACAGTCGCAAGCAGTTCCACGGCTAGAGCGCGAGCTTCCGGATAGACATCTGCTAGTCGTCCCCAACTACGAATAAGTTCCGTGTTGAACTCGCCCGCAGCAGGGTCGTTGATGAGCCACAGCCATGCATCAGCCAAGGGGTCAAGAAGGCCTAGCTCACCTTGAGTACCCGAACGGGTATTGAGATGGCCCGCCCTATGCAGCCACTCGGGATCGAGAAGCCCTGTCAGCGCGATGGTTCTCTCATGCTGGGGCCATTGCTCAACCACCGAAAGCACCCTAGTCAGTTTCGTCCTCTCAGCATGAGAACGCAATGCATCTTGTACAGCCAGTCGGACTGCAGCGGTCTGCGCTCGACTAGCAACGCGACGCAACCGCACGACGGCAACGGTGAACGAATTGTCGCCAACCTTGCCGCCACAGAGCCGGGCTACTTCGACGAGATTTCGACTGCCGCCAGCCCAATCGTAAAGGCGCTTCTGTAATGCCTGGCCGACGTGCGGATCCTCTAAGAGCCCAGCCAGAGCCGCATAAGCCCGACGATTCTGATCACGATTACCGCTCAACAAGTTGAAGAGCACATCAATTGCGGATACCCATCGATGGCGGGATGCTAGGCGATGGACCACTTCGATAAGCCGACGGCTCTCAGCGCTGTCAGTAGGTTTGCGCGCTGACATGTCGGTGATCCAGGCAAAAAGTGCCTTCCTAATGTTAGGCCTTTGCTCCCAAAGATAGTCAACAACTTCGTCATGGTCCGCACCTCGGGCCGATAAATAAATCCGGTCGCCGATTCGACGCGCCCCTACCTTGGCGAGCTGTTGACGTATGTCGGCACCCTCAAGTGTTCTCGTAGGATCAACCGCTATGCCAAGTTTCTCACTCAGAGCGCCGGCCTCTTCCGAAAGCGTTTCAACCGTTGCTCCGCCCAGAACCGCTGCGGCTATAAGCAAAATTCGCTCGCCCGCACTACCCGGCACGTCCTTGGTCAGATGGTCAACAATATATCGATTCCAGCGCTTCCATGATGCGGCAAAGCGTAGCAATTCCTCTTGCGATTCCGCATGCGCGCTTATGTCAAATGCGAGGCTAACGCCGTAGTCTGGCGGGGCATCGCTGTCCTTCAACGCTTCGACGATCCCCGCTAGAGCCTGGACATCTAGGAGCTCTCCTCCAGGAATGGTAGTGCGTCGCGCCTGATAATCCAACCGAGCCCGCACAACTTCGAGGACCTGAGGTTGGCCAATAGACGCTGTAATGTCGGCAAGTTCGTCGGCGTACTGTTGCCAGACTGCGGTGCTTGCGATGACGACTAGCTTTGCGTTCACCGCCTCCAGTTCGTGGCCATAATCACGCAGATTGGCGGCAAAATCGTCGGATAATTCCTCTGCATAAGTAATGTCAAGCAAGTACCGAGCATTGCCTTCTCGCGGGAGATCGCGAAAATCATGCTCTCCCCAGGTCACGTTCAGCCTATGGACGGGCTGAGCAGTACTGAGACACAACACCGACAACGCACAAGTTTGCCGCCCGGTGCGGGGCTCCCCCATCAGCACAACTACGCCCGCGCCATGCCCGCGCCAAAGGATACGTTCTGCCCGCTCATAGCCTTGAGGTGGACTGAAGGCATGAACGGCGACATGAACGTCTCTGGAACTGACCACTACGCGCGGTACTCGAGCACGCACGTAGGTAACGTTCAAATCACGGCGCGCCTGGAGGATTGTTGCATTAGGGCCAGCTTCGGCGATCATTGCCCCAGCATCGGCGCCGGAGTTGTCGTCACCTTCCACTGCTTTGCCCGAAATGTATTGCTCCGTTGATGTCTCGGCCAGCCTGAATAGAAATACCGCCCTCCGCCACCGTGGCAGTCATTGGACGACTACTCGGCGCTGTCGATGAATCCTCCTCGTTGCAGAAGTCCCGGCGGATGGCGGGCCCGAACGCGGTTTCGACAACGGTCGGAAATTCTCGTAGCGACCTGGACAGATCCCAGCCGTCTCGAACCTGAATATCGAGACCGGGCCTCGCAGCCCGAAGTTCAATCAGATCGGTCTCAATGTCTTTTGCGTCGACGATGCATGCCACAACCACGATGAAACTAGTGACGACGAACGGTTGTCGGACCTCGAACGCCGTGACCGCGCGTCGCAGGGCAGCTCCGTCGAATTGCGCCACACGCTTACACTGGTATGCGAAATACGTCATACCGTCATCGGTGGCAATCACATCCCGGCCATCGTCAGCCCGGCCGGACCTGCCGTACAGCCGGGCCTCCCGGTGGCCGTCCACCATCGTGGCTACCTCTGCAATGAGCGCCTCGAAGTCATACGGCGACATGGCCTCAAAGGGCAAACGACTGACATCACAGTCGCCAGAAGCAGAACTTTTACCAGGCGGTCACTACGCTCGGTTGTCACCTGCGGCGCTCCTTTCGAC
>NZ_JBFBAO010000470.1:0-4582 GCF_040682255.1 Micromonospora sp. NPDC051296
CCGGGTCGGTGTCGACGAAGTCGAGGCGCTCGGCGATCCGGTTCAGCCGAGACTTGATCGTCGGGTAGCTCACCCCGAAGATCCGCTCCATTTCCTTGATCGAACCGTGCGACCGTACGAACGCGGCAACGAACACCTGGTCGTCGACGTCGAGCTGAGCCAGCTGGGGTGGCTCGAACTGTCCCTCGATCACGACGCCGCTGCCGGCGAGGCGGACCCGCTCGACCACGAACGACTGTCCGCGCGTCAGGTCCGTCAGTTCCTGCCAGTCCACCCTCGGCTCCCTTACTCCAGGCGACACCCTCGCCATTCATTTGTATATTGACTTTCTTAAGGTGTCAACGCACCAATCTTGATTTTTCTAATGTTGATCTTCAACTCACCTTTGGGTGGCCCGCTTGCCGGCGGCGTTTTTGAACACCGGGCTAGGTGTCGAGTTGGAGTCGGCCCCATGCGGCAGTGGTCAGCGCAGCGAAACCGACGGGGATGACGGCGACGAGCGCGAGTTGGACCGGGGTCACGGTGTGCGGCTGCATCGCCCACAGGGCCGGCGCCGCGAGCGGAAGCCACGCTCCGGCTCCGGCGATGACCGAGACCTGTGCGACGACGATCAGGCCGATGGTGGTGGCGATGCCGGGTAGCGTTCCTCGTCCCAGGGTTGCTGCCCACGCGGCCGGGCTGGCGACGAGCGCGGACACGGCGGTAAGGACGAACTGACGCCCGAGGGCGGTGCGGACGTCGGTGTTCCAGGCACCCAGTCCGAGCACGGTTCCGGCCAGGGCGATGATGGTGGTCAGGGCGACGGCGGCAAGTACGGCCCAGAGCAGGTAGGAGAGGAGTTTGGCCAGGACGAGGACGCGTCGGGACACCGGCTGGGCGAACAGGCCGGTGATCGTCGCGTCACTGAATTCGCGGCCGAACAGCCAGCTGAGGGCGACGCCGAAGGCGAGCAGCCCGCCGGCCGCGGTGATCTGGGCCGCCACGCCGGTCAGCAGGTCCCAGTCGTCGGCCTCGGCGAGTGGGCCGAGTTGAGCGGCGACCTGTTCGTTGCCGCCGGCCGCCGCCGAGGTGAGGGCGGCGGAGAGGACGGTGATGCCGGCGACGAGCAGGACGGTGGTCGTACGCATCACTCGGGAGGCCGCCAGCTTGCGCAGTTCGACGTGCAGTGCCGCGGTCAGGGCCGGCGTCATCGCGGTTCCTGTTCGTCGTCGTAGACCAGGGTGAAGAACGCCCGTTCGAGGTCGGTGGCGTCGGGGTCGAGGGTGCCGATCAGCCGGCCACGGTTGACGACCGAGATGCGGTGCGCGATGCGGGCGACCTCGTCGAGATGGTGGCTGGAGACCAGGACGCCCGCCCCGGCTTCGGCCCGGCGGGACAGTGCGTTGCGGAGCAGGATCACCCCGGCCGGGTCGAGGGCGTTGGTCGGCTCGTCGACCACGATCAGGTCCGGATGGTGCTGCATCGCGGCCGCGAGGCCGAGACGTTGCCGGTTGCCCTGCGACAGCCGGCGGGCGGTGACCCGTGCGTACCGGGTCAGGTCGAGCTCGGTCAGCGCCTCTTCGGCGAGGCTGGCCGCGGTCGCGGTCGGGAGCCGGCGCAGTCGTGCGGCCAGGAGCAGGTTCGTCCGCACGTCGAGTTCGGGGTAGGCGAACGGGTGCTCGACGAGGTGCCCGACCTTCGCCCAGTCGCTGGCGGTGAGCTGTGTCAGGGGCCGGCCGTTGATCCGGCAGACCCCTGCGGCAGGGCGCAGCATGCCGAGAATCAACCGCATCAGGGTGGTCTTGCCCGCGCCGTTGAGACCGACGAGGGCGTGGATCTCACCGCTGCGTACGGCGAGGTCGATGCCGAACACGCCGGCGCCGGCGCCGAAGTCCCGGACCAGGCCGTGGACCAACAGCCGCTCAGTCACGCCAGCCCGCCTCGGCAGTGTCCAGGGCGGTGGTGACCGCATCGGTGAGGCTGATCCCGTCCTCGGCTGTTGCCCATTCCAGCAGAGCGCAGGTCAGCGCCGCGAGGACGACTGCGGCGGCGACCCGGGCCGGCAGAGTCGGAACCCCGTCGGCGATCAGCCGGTCGGCGATGGCCGCCTCGGTGGCTGCGTTGTTGCGCACCATGCCGGCGCGCAGCGCCGGGGTGCTCGCCACGATCCGGATCCGCCGCCGGGTGGTCTGGTTCTCCAGGTCGTCGAGCTGGGCGAACGCCGCGCGCAGGCCGCGTGTCACCCGGATCAGCGGCGGCAGTGTGGCCGGTTGCTCGGCGACCGCTTCGGCGATCATCGGGTCGTACGGGTCGTCGAGGACGACCTTTTCCTTGCTGGCGAAGTAGCGGAAGAACGTCATCTCCGACAGCTGTGCGCGGGCAGCAATCTGGCTCACGGTGGTGTGTTCGAAGCCCTGCTGCTCGAACAGGTCCAGGGCGTGGCCAACGAGACGGCCCCAGGTGCGCGCCCGCTTGCCGCGAAGTTCCGACTGCGTCACCGCTAAATGTTAGCCTCTAACATTTTGTCTGTCGACGGGTCGCCGACAGGCCGTGACGCCGAGTGACGGCTCGAATGAATGGGCCGCCGAGGTGCCGGTGTCACCTCGGCGGCACGGAACGTCCCAGCTGTCAGGCGTTGCCGGCCAGGTCGCGGCGGCGGAACGCGGTCGCCGCAGCCTGGAACAGCAGCGCGGCGAGCACGGTCAGCAGCACCACAGCGACCACGTGGATGTCCTCCAGGGGGTAATCGCCGATGTGTTCGAACGGTGAGAGACGCAGCGCGGCGGTGGGGATGTCGAGGATCGGGGCGAAGTAGCCGACGATCAGCCCGTAGCCGAGCACCACCCAGATCACCGGCAGTGCCCTCGGCGCCGCCGCGTAGAGCAGGCTGGCGGCGGCGAGGACCAGCCAGACCGCCGGGGCATGGGCGATGTGGCCGAGCAGCAGCTCGCCGAGCAGCCCGGCGTCGCCGGTGCTTGCCGCTGCTCCGACTCCCATGCCGAGGCCGGCGGCCAGCAGCAGCCAGAGCACGCCGCCGGCGGCGACGGCGACGTGGCTGCCGAGCCAGGCGGCGCGGCTCACCGCCGTGGCGAGGACCGGCTCGGCCCGCCCCTCGGTTTCCTCCGCGCGTAGCGACTGCACGGCGAGCACCGCGTACACCCCGACGGTGAGCGCCATGGTCACGCCCATCATTCCCAGGTAGCCGTCGAGGAGGTTCTCCGCGCCCCCCATGATGGCCACCAGGTCCTCGGGCGCGTCGGCGAAGCCCTCGATCAGCGGCTGGGTGAACGAGCCGTACGCGAGCCCGGCGACGAACAGCGCCGCAGTCCACCCGATCAGGCTGGCCCGGTGCAGCCGGAACGCGAGCGCGAGCGGACCGGCCAGCCAGGCGGCGGCCCGCGGCGAGCCCGGCCGGGGCGGCACCAGCCCGGCGCCGAAGTCCCGACGCGCCGACAGGCCGTAGCCCACGGCGGCGGTGGCCGCCGCGAACGTGAGGGAAAGGGCGAGGGGCCACCAGCGATTGTGGACGTAGGGCGCGGTCTGCTGGGACCAGCCGATCGGCGACAGCCAGGACAACCAGGACGGGCCGCTGCCCTGCACCGCCGCCATGTCCCCGAGCCCGCGCAGGACGAACGCGGCACCGAGCGCGGTGCCGGCCATGCCGGACGCGGCTCGGGGATACTCCGACAGCTGGACGGTGACCGTGGCGATGCCGGCGAAGGCCAGTGCCGTCGCGCCGATGGCGGCGCCGAACAGCAGCGATCCGGTCAGGTCGTACCCTCGCCCGGCCATCATGGCGCCGATCAGCAGGGCTACCAGCACGGCCATCGAGGCGGTCAGCGTCAGCGCGGCGGTGAGCTGGGCGTGCCGGCCGACCACGTTGGCCCGGATCAGCTCGGCCCGACCGGTACGTTCCTCGGACCGCGTGTGTCGCACGACGGTGAGCAGGCCCATCAGGCCGGCGCCGATCGCCACGTAGAGGCCGTACTGGCCGGCGAGGAAGCGTTCGATGGTCAGCTGGTCGAACCCGAAACCGGGCCCGCCGAACAGCGCGCCGGCCGGGCTGCCGGAGAACGCGGTCAGCCCGGCCAGATCCTCCGGGCTCTGGACGATGGTCTCCAGCGCGGTGGCGAAGTATGTCATCAGCAACGCCAACCCGAGGGTCCACGCGGGGAAGCGGATCCGGTCCCGGCGCAGCATGAATCGCAGGAGGGTGCCGACCCCGGCGAGGTTGCCGCCGTGGACCGTGACACCGGCGGGCGCCGGGCGACCGAGCGTCGTCGCGGTCATCGCGCCATCTCCGCCGCACCGTTGTGCCCGAACTGATCGCCGTAGTGGCGCAGCAGCAGTTGCTCCAGCGTGGGCGGGCGGACGGTGAGCCCTTGCACGCCCAGGTCGCCGAGCTGGCGGACCACGGCGGCGAGGTGGTCGCCGTCGACCTCGAAGCGGACGTGTCCGTCCACCGCATGCAGCCCGTGTACGCCGGGCAGGGCGGCGAGGGCGTCGGCCGGCCGGTCGGTGACCGCGTCGACCGAGGTACGAGTCAGGTGACGCAGGTCGGTCAGCGAGCCGGTCTCGACGATCTTTCCCTGTCGGACGATCG
>NZ_JBFBAO010000471.1:0-4571 GCF_040682255.1 Micromonospora sp. NPDC051296
GGCTGCGGCGCGGTTGGCGGCGTCCCTGGAGCGGGCCGCGGCGGCGATCGCCTCGTTCGCGAAGGTGTACGAGGCCGTGGCGGCTCGCCTTGCTCGGGCGGCGCTGGCCTCAGCCCGTTCAGCTGCGGCGATGGCCTGCTGCGTGTTCACGCCCGTCTCCTTGGCGCGTCGCAGCGCCTCCTTCGCCTCGGCAGCCGCGATCTTGGCGTCGTCGATGGCGCTCTGCACGCGCCCGGCGGAGTCCCGGATCTGGACGGCGATCTTCTCGGCCTCGGCGGAGGCCTCCGCCGACTTTCGGGCATGGATAGCGGCCTCGCGTGCCTGCCTCGCCGTCTCCAGAGCTTCGCTTACCTTGCTGGCGTCGGTGGCCACCCTGGCCGCCGCCCGGCGGGCGTTCGTCGCCGCCTTCCTTGTGAGGGCTGCGGCCGCCGCCGCGCGGGTCGCCGCGTTGGCGGCCACCCGGGCTGCGGTGATGGCTGCCTGGGCGGCGGCGACGGCTTGTCGGGCTGACCTGGCGGCGTTATCCGCTGCGGTCGCCGCTTGCTGGGCTGCTGCTGCCGCCTCACGCGCGTTGCCCTGAGCGCTTTCCATTGCCTGCGCGGCAACCTGGGCGTCCCGTTTGGCGGCGGCGGCGGCGGCCAGCGCCTTGGCGGACTCGTCCTTGGCGACCTGGTTCTGCTGCTCAGCTGTCTTCTGCGCCTCCTGTGCCACGGAGGCGAGATCCTTGAGGGTGGCGATTTCCTGGTCGCGCGCGGCGGCGACGGCCCAGCCGGAGTCGATGAACTCCGTCAGCGCGTCGATTGTCCCGGCGTCGAGAGCCCGCTGGGCCGCCGTCTGCACGGCAGTGCTGCCGCTGGTCCTGGCAGCGGAAAGGATCTGGTTCACCCGAATACGAAGGTCCATCAGGTGCGGGGTCCGCCAGCCGGTCTCGATGAAGGTGTCCAGGGCCCCAGGGACTACGGACCGGGGATCCTCGAGTGCGGCCGCATCTAGCGCCTTCTGCGCCGCGGCCTTCAACTGGCTACCGCCTGCGGCCATCATCTGGTTGACGCGGACCCGCTTGTCCTGGTTAGCCGGCAACTGCCAGCCGGACTCAAGGAACGCGGAGAGAGCCCCGCTGTCCAGCGAATCCAATGCCGCCTGCGCCGCACCCTGGACGGCGATACCGCCGCCGGCCATCATGCGGTTCACCATCACTCGCTCGTCGACCTTGGCCCGCTGAGCCCACCCGGTTGCCAGGAACGCCTCCACGTCGGCATCCGTGCCCAGCAGTGCACGTTCGGCTTCCTGCCGGACAATCGGGCCGCCGGTCTGCCACGCCTGCAAAACCAACGCTCGGTCGACGCCGGGACCAGCCGGGCTTTCCAACGCGGACGCTGGCCGCGGCGCTACGAACAGCATCGCGAGCAGCGACATTGCCGTGCCGAGCGCTATCGCGCGCTGTACCGGACCTACGGATCTCCACGGTCTTCTCACCCAAGCTCCTCTGCGTGGACACGGCGGCCGGTGCGTCCGCGTTGAGCACCCGAACGGGAGTTTGTGCGGGTGAACCTCACCGACGCGTCATCGGACATATCGAAATTGCTGGCGACCCGAGGTCGGTTCGCCGTGGGGAATCTCCTGTACGGCCGGCGGGGCGGGCCGTCCGGTGCCGGGCGGCAGGCTGGAGCGGCTGGCCGTAGACACGGCCGCGGGCGTCGGGCGACGTCGCGTCGACCCGATGCCCGGCACCTTGTCGGCCGTCAGGGCACGACGGTCAGTTGGAGGAGCGTCGTGGGTTCCTTGCCACCCTCACCGATACCGAACTGCGTGCTGCCGTCCGGGTCGAGGTCCTTCGTGGTCCTCACACCACCGGAGGTGACCACCGTCGCGGTGCCGTTGTGACCGGCTCCAGGCCGCTGACCGTCACCACGGATCTCGTAGACCGCAGGCACCTTCAGATCAAGCCGGCCGACCGGCCCGAGCGCCTTGAAGCAGACCAGCCCTTCGCCGTTCTGCCCGATCAGCTCCGTCGTGTAGACCTTGATCAAGCCAATGTCACCCGCTGGCGGTGTCTTGCAGTCAGCCAAGATGATGTGGCCATCGCCGGAAATCAGTTCGACACCTTGTGACTCCAGAATCCCTGCGGCTCCCGGGTAACTGAAATCCTCGACGATCGAACCGCCGTTGTTTTCAGTCGGAAGATCCTCGACGATGGCCATTGCGGCGCCAGCAAACGCAGCCGCCGCCGCAATGCCGACCGTACTGGCCATCACCACTCTAGTAACGCGCATTTTTCCAACTTCCTCGTTCGAGTTTATGTCATCAACCAAGTCGGGCTTCGCTCAACGAGCCAACGCTAGGGACCTGCGTTCCCTAAAGCCAGGCTGATCTGTGTTCTCGGCAGACCAAAGTGGAAGCCGTGCAAGAACTCCGTCGACACCCCGACCACCGATGGTGGCCGGCTGCTTCGTCGGCACGGTATCGCCGTCGATGAACCCCGCCGAGCCGGATCGTGAACATCAACACGTGCGAGGTAGCCGAGCAGTGCGAAGGGCGAGTTAGTCCCGTGGTCCGAACCTGATTGGGTCGGTCCAGTCGGGACGGCTGTGATAGCTCGTCGTGTGAAGCAGCAGCGCTCCCGTTGTGTCCTTGCTGAGCAGGCTGTGCTGGTCGTCGCCGCCGGGGCGGATGGCGGTCAGTTCGCTACGGTTGGCCCACGTCGTGCCGGCACCGGTGTCCACACCGGCGTTGAACGTGGTACCGGCGGTGTTTCCGGTATAGATCAACAGCTTGCCGGTGGAGGTTTCCACGGTCAGCAGATCGTCGTACTCGTCGCCGTTGAACCGGCCCAGGGTCAACTGCCGGCAGCAGCCCCAACCGGAACCGATCTGCACGTACGCGTTGAACCGGCCACCAGCGGCCGTACCCGACCACATCAGCAACCGCTGCGTCGAACTCTCCACCGCGATCAGGTCGTCGTACCCGTCCCGATTCACCCTGCCGACCGCAAGATCACGCATACCGGTCCACCCGGAACCGATCTCCATCCGGGCACCGAACCCACCACCAGCGTTCGTGCCCCCATACAGCCACAACCTCCCGGTGGCCGACTCGACCAACACCAGGTCGTCATAGCTGTCCCGATTGATCCGGCCCACCACCAGATCCCGATAGGCGCCCCAGCCGGAACCTACCTGGATCCGGGGGCCCCAGCCGTATCCGGCGGCCCCGGGGTACAGCCAGGCGATTCCGCTGGCGTCGACCCCGATGATGTCGGTGTAACCGTCGCGGGTGAACTCGCCCGTCACGAGGTTGCTGAGCTCGTACGGCTGGGGTGACCACACCTTGCCGTCGGGTGTCGACCGAGGCGCCCACCCGCCGTTTTCGAGGCGGGTGTGCAGCCAGGTCTGCCCGGTGGACCCGTCGACCGCGATCAGGCTGTCTCGTCCGCCGACCGGATTGCGCCCGGCGGCCAGGTAGGAGTAGCTGTTCCACGTCGTGCCGGCGCCGGTGTCGACACCGGCATCGAAGGTGGTGCCGGCGGCGTTGCCCGCGTACAGCATCAGCCGGCCGGTCGAGGTCTGCACGGTCAGGAGATCGTCGTACTCGTTGCCGTTGAATCGGCCCAGGGTCAACTGCTGGCAGCAGCCCCAACCGGAACCGATCTGCACGTACGCGTTGAACCGGCCACCAGCGGCCGTACCCGACCACATCAGCAACCGCTGCGTCGAACTCTCCACCGCGATCAGGTCGTCGTACCCGTCCCGATTCACCCTGCCGACCGCAAGATCACGCATACCGGTCCACCCGGAACCGATCTCCACCCGGGCACCCAGCCCACCGGCGGCCGTACCGGGGAACAGCCACAACCTTCCGGTAGCCGACTCCACAGCGACCACGTCGTCATAGCCGTCCCGGTCGATCCGACCCACGACCAGATCCCGGTAGCCACCCCAGCCGGAGGCAAGCAGAGTCCGAGGGCCCCACGCCCGTCCCGTCCCTGCGCCGGGATAGAGCCAGAGCCGACCGGCGGTGTCCGTGGCGATCAGGTCCGGAACACCGTCGCGGGTGAACTCCCCCACCACCGGTTCCCGCAGACTGTGGGGCTGAAGGCTGACATTGCTGCGGATCCAGTCGCCGAGATCGTCCGCCCGTGCTTCGACCGCGCCGTCCCTGGACTCGGTTTCGCCGAGGCAACCCTTCTGCCACGAGGCGTCGTTGATGCCCACCAACTCGACCCGGCCCTGCACTTCCCGGAAGGCCGGGCCGCCGGCATCGCCCTTGCACAAGGAGACACCCGGCGAGGTCCCGGTGATCGTGAACGACGTGCCGGTCACGCTCCCCACCGTGACGGTGGCCGTGTTCATACGGTCAGGAACCCACTCGGTGCCGGTACGGCCGAACCCCGCCACCCGCAGTACGTCGCCCGCCACCGGCGCAGCACCGACCGGTACGGGCGTGATGTCCTTGATCGGTCCGGACAACTCCCCCAACGCGAGGTTGCGGTCCGGGTGCGGCACCACCGACACGACGGCCAGTCGATGGCCGGTGGGCTGCGTGAGATCCGCCCGTCCGAGCACCACCGTCGC
>NZ_JBFBAO010000472.1:0-4549 GCF_040682255.1 Micromonospora sp. NPDC051296
CCGGCGAGCACCAACAGCCCCCCGGTGGCGCGGGGCGTCCCGGCCACGGCGGTTCCGGTGCCGGGCGGGGGTCCGCCGGCGGTCGTGACGGGAGTGGGGGTGCCGGCGGGTGGCGGGGTCATGGCCTCGAACCTACAATCATGGGATGAATTCCTGCGAGCTGGTGTAACCAGTGCCACCGCCGGTTGATTCCGCCGCCGTCCCGCCCCGCGGCCGACGGGTACGGGAGACGATCGCGCAGCTGCGCCAGCGGATCATGGACGGCGAGTGGCCGGTGGGCAGCCGGATCCCGACCGAGCCGCAGCTGGTCGACGCCCTCGGCGTGGGGCGCAACACGGTGCGCGAGGCGGTCCGGGCCCTGGCCCACGCCGGGGTGCTGGAGTGCCGGCAGGGCTCCGGGACGTACGTCCTCACCACCGACGAACTAGCCCCGGTGGTGGCCCGCCGGCTGACCGACGACCGGGTGGTCGAGGTGATCGAGGTGCGCCGCGCCTTCGAGGTGGAGGCCGCCCGGCTGGCCGCGCGGCGGCGTACCGCCGAGGACCTGGCCGCGCTCGACGGCGCGCTGGCCGCCCGCGAGGCGGCCTGGCGCGGCGGCCGGGTCGCCGAGTTCGTGGCGGCCGACGCCGCGCTGCACACCGCGGTGGTCGCGGCGGCGCACAACGGCATGCTCGCCGAGCTGTACGCCTCCGTCGGCACCGTCGCCCACGCGATGGGCGACGCGCTGACCCCGGAACGCCACGTCGACCACGCCCGACTGGTGGCGGCGATCCGGGACGGCGATCCGGAGCGCGCCGCCCGGGAAGCCGGCGCTTTTCTGGAGCCCTCGCCCGGGGCATAGGTTGTCCTCGACGAATTCGGGACACCTCGGGAGTACGCATGCTCAAGGGCTTCAAGGACTTCATCATGCGCGGCAACGTCGTCGACCTCGCGGTCGGCGTCGTCATCGGCGCCGCGTTCACGGGCGTGGTCACGCAGCTCACCAAATCGTTCCTGGAACCGCTGATCCGGGTCTTCGTGCTGCTGATCACCGGCAGCAGCGACGGCATCTCGGGCACGGCGCCGGATATCCGGGGCATCCCCTTCGACTGGATCGCCTTCGTCAACGCGCTGATCACGTTCCTGCTCACCGCGGCGGCGCTGTACTTCCTCGTGGTGTACCCGATGAACCGGCTCGCCGAGCGGCGTAAGCGGGGCGAGGAGCCACCGCCGGCCGCACCGAGCGAGGAGGTCAAGCTGCTGACCGAGATCCGGGACGCCCTGGTCGCCGCCGGCCGGACCACCCCGGCCCAGCAGCGCGGCGCACTGGACGACGCCCTCGGCCGCCGGGAGGAACCGCCCGCGGCGCGCTGAATCCGGCACCTGCACATCGGCCCCTGCGGGAATCCCGCAGGGGCCGCATCATCTCGAACACATGTTCGATAGAGTCCCGCCATGGAACAGCGAAAGCACTGGTGGAACGGGAAATGGGGGCGACTGGCGCGGCGGGACGTCTTCCTCCGCGTGGACGCCGACCGGTGGCACGTCGAGCAGCGGGCCGGCGGTGCCGAGGGAGTCTCCCGGTTCTACGAGTACGACACCGTCGACGAGGCCGAAGAAACGGTGCGCGCGCTGCTCCAGGGCCCCGACACCTGGCGCGAACTCTCCCCCCGCCCCCCATCCGGCTGGACCACCCCACCAGCCGGCCCACGTTGATCAAGGGGTTTGAGTCGAACCTCGGCCGGATTCCGACGCGAATCCCTTGATCAACAATACGAGTCCAGGGAGGGGTGGGGGCGGGGTGCGTTTAGGGGAAGCGGGGGGCGGGAACCGCGCGAGCATGGAGCAGCAGGGCATCGATCAGCAGACGACCGTGTCGCGGGTCAACACCGGCATGCGGGTGGTCGACTCCGCCGGCATCGACGTTGGCACGGTGGACCTCGTCCAGCGTGGCGATCCCAACGCGGTGACCGTGCAGGCACCGGTCGCCGACCCCGGCAGCAGCCTGGACGAACTGATCGAGTCCGCGGCCGTGGAGGAGCCGGACGTCCCGGCGGACCTGGCCGCCCGACTGCTGCGTACCGGCTACCTCAAGGTCTCCACCGACCTGGTCCCCACCGGCGCGGTCTACGTACTCGCCGACCAGATCGCCACCATCTCCGAAAACCAGGTCCTCCTCAACACCCCCGCCACCGCCCTCCCCCCCGAGGACTAACCCAACCCCCCGGCCGCGTTGATCATGAAGTTGACGGGTTCGGCAAGCGCTTACCTACCGGCTAACCTCATGATCAACAGCCTGGTGCCGGGGCGGGGACTGGTCTGGGGTGGGCTGGTCTGGGGATGAGGTGCGGTCGCCTGGGGTGCGGCGGTTGCGGAAGAGCAGGAGCATCAGGCAGCCGGCCACCAGGCCCCAGAACGCGCCGCCCACGCCGGCCAGCGACACCCCGGAGGCGGTGACCACCAGGGTGACCACCGCGGCCTCCCGGGCCGTCGGATCGGCCAACGCCGAGGTCAGCGCGGTAGCCAGCGCACCGAGCAGGGCCAGCCCGGCGACCGCTTCGATCAGCACCGGCGGCGCCCACCCGACCAGGGTGGTGACCGCCCCGGCGCCCAGCCCGAGCAGGGCCAGCCCGACGCCGGCGGTCACCGAGGCGATCCAGCGCCGGTCCGGATCGGGGTGCGCGTCCGGGCCGGCGGCCAGCGCGGCGGTGATGGCGGCCAGGTTGACCGCGTGCCCACCGGCCGGCGCGGCGGCCATGCTGGCCAGTCCAGTGGTCCGCAACGCGGAGCCGAGCGGCGGCCGGTAACCGTAGCCGACCAGTACGGCGGTGCCGGGCACGTTCTGCGCGGCCATGGTCACCAGGAACAGGGGTAGCGCCAACCCGACCAGGGCCGGCACGCTCCACTGCGGCGCGGTCACCTCGACCACCGGGCGCAGCCCGCCGGTGCCGCCGCCGGGAGTGGTCAACGCGATCGCCCCCGCCGCCACCAGCAGCGCGCCGGGGACCGCCCAGCGCCGGGCGAACCGGTGCAGCAGCAGCCAGGACACCAGCACCGGGGCAGCCAGCCGGGGCACCTCGACGAGTGCGCGGACCGGCGCGGTGCACAACGGCAGCAGCACCCCGGCGAGCATTGCCCCGGCGACCGGCTTGGGGATCGCCGCGACGGCCCGACCCAGCGCCGGGAACAGCCCGGCGGCCACGATGAGCAGCCCCGAGACGAGGAACGCCCCGACGGCGACCGGCCAGCCGCCCGGGACCGGGCCGGTGGCGACCAGCAGCGCCGCGCCGGGAGTGGACCAGGCAATACTCAGCGGCAGCCGGTGCCGCAGGCCCAGCCAGGCGGCGCAGAGCCCGGAGGCGACGCAGAGCACGAGCAGCCCGGAGGCGGCCTGGGCCTCGGTGGCCCCGACGGCCCGCAGCCCGGCCAGCACCACGGTGAACGAACTGGCGAACCCGACCAGCGCGGTCACCACGCCCGCCAGCACCGGTTGCATCCGTCCCGCCATGCCCCGCCTCCCGATCGTTCCGTTTACGGAACAGCAGCGTGTAGCACCATAGCGGGGTGCCGCAGTCACCACCAGACCCACCCAGCCCGCAGGCCGAACCCACGCCGACACCCCCACCCGGATTGGCAACTCGGCGCGTACCGGCAGGTCCGTCCACCGCGCCGGCTGAGCAGGCCGGAGCCGACGCGGACACCCCGGCGATCGGTCGCCGGGTCCGCGCCCTGCGCGAGGCACACGGGATCTCGCTGTCCGCCCTGGCCCGGCTGGCCGGGGTGGGAAAGGCGACGCTCTCCGGGCTGGAGAACGGCACCCGCAACCCCACCCTGGAGACGCTGTACGCGGTCACCGCTCAGCTCGGCGTACCGCTGACCGCGGTGCTGTCCGGGCCGGCGGCCGGGCCGACCGTGCGCGGCGCGGCGGTCAGCGCCACCCTGCTGGAGGTGTTCGAGGACGCGGACGCGACCTACGAGCTGTACCGGATGCGGGTCACGCCCGGCCCCGGCCAGCTCTCACCCGCGCACCAGCCCGGGGTCACCGAGCACGTCACGGTCTTCGCCGGGGTGCTGCGCGCCGGCCCGGCCGAGGCACCGCTGACCGCCGCCGCCGGTGGGCACCTGCGCTGGACGTCCGACGTGCCGCACGTGTACGCCGCCGTCGGCGACGAGGAGGTGGCAGCCAGCCTGCTGCTCCGCTACCCCCGACAGAAGTAAGGAAGGGCCCCTTGTTAACGCCTGGTGCAGGTTAAGGGTCCCTTCCTAACGGCTCAGCCGTCCACCGAAGCCGGCGCGGCCGGTCGTTGGCGGACGGCCCAGAGCGCCACCCCGGTACGCGAGGCCGAGCCGGTCTTGCGCAACAGGTTGGACACGTGCACGGTGACCGTCCGCACCGAGATGCCGAGCGCGCGGGCCACCTGCTTGTTGGACATCCCGGCGACCAGGCATTCGAGCACCTCGACCTCCCGGCCGGTCAGGTCGGCCAGGTCGGCAAGGACCGCCAGCGACGGCAATCCGCCCGGCGGACCGTCGGAGGAAGAGCCGCCAGCGGCCGCAACGTCGACCGGGG
>NZ_JBFBAO010000473.1:0-4498 GCF_040682255.1 Micromonospora sp. NPDC051296
GCGGCGAGCGGGTCCGCTTCCGGGGCCGAGGCCGCCGACGGGGGGCGCGCCTTCGAGACGGACGCGCTGCTGGCCAGCCTCAACGGCATGATCGGCCTGGCCGCCGTCAAACGTGAGGTCTCCGACCTGGTCGACCTGATCGCCAACGCGCGTACCCGGGTCCGGGCCGGGCTACCCGCACCGGCGATCTCCCGGCACCTCGTCTTCTCCGGGCCGCCCGGCACGGGCAAGACCACGGTCGCCCGCCTCTACGGTCGGCTGCTGGCCGCGCTCGGCGTGATCAGCGCCGGACAGGTTGTCGAGGTCGCCCGAGCTGACCTGGTCGGCGAGTACATCGGACACACCGCACACCGGACCCGGGAGGCGTTCGACAAGGCGCGCGGCGGGGTGCTCTTCATCGACGAGGCGTACACGCTCAGCCCGCCGGAGGCCCGCAACGACTTCGGCCGGGAGGCGATCGACACGCTGGTGAAGCTGATGGAGGACCACCGCGACGAGGTGGTCGTGATCGTCGCCGGGTACGACGAGGAGATGGCCACCTTTCTCGACGCCAACGCGGGCCTGCAGTCCCGGTTCACCCGGCACATCCACTTCACCCACTACGCCACCGACGAACTCGTCGCGATCTTCCAGAACCTGGCCGGGGCCAACGGGTACGACTGCCCGTGGGAGGTGCTCGACGCGCTGCGGACCCACTTCGACGCCGTGCCGCGTGGCCGCTCGTTCGGCAACGCCCGGTACGCCCGGCAGTTGCTGGACGAGGCGGTCACCCGGCAGGCCAGCCGGCTGCGTGGTCGTACCGACCCGTCGGTCGAGGAGCTGAAGACCCTCCAACCCGCCGACATCGCCGCTGCCGTACGCGGCTGACCGGGCGGCCAGCTGCTGACCGGACGGCTACTCGGATCCGGTCGGCAGCTCGGCTCGCAGATGCGGCTGGAGTATTAGAATGACTCGCCGAGGTTGGCGAGGAGGCGAATGTGCCTGACCGTTTCGCCGGCAGCATCGACGACCGGCTCACGTCGGATCGGCCTGTGGCGCGGTCCCGGCCAACGACGCCGGTCATGCTGATCGGCCGCGAGGCACCGCTCGCGGCGTTCGACGCGGTCGTCGAGGACCTCGCTCGCGGTCGAGGTCGAGCAATCTGGGTGGACGGCGAGCCCGGCATCGGAAAGACGGTGTTCCTGGCCGAAGCGCTCAGCAGGATTGACATCGTGGGCAGTCGCCTGTTCGAGGCGCGCAACACGGACACCGTCGACTTCTTTCCGCTGCGTGCGTTTCTCGATGCCCTGCACATCCATCCGACGGTGACCGGCTCCGACCGGGCCGATATCGCCGACCGGCTGTGGGGCCGCGGAGCGGGCCCGGACCGCTCCGGCAACGCGGTGACAGCCGCCGCAGAGATGATGATCCTCCTCGTGGATCGCATGTGCGCGTCGGGACCGGTCGTCCTGGCGATCGATGACATGCAATGGGCAGACGATGCCACCCTGGCGATGTGGGGCAGGCTCGCCGAGGCTACGCAGCAGATGCCGTTGCTGCTCGTGGCGGCTGCCCGCCGCGTCCCCAGGCGGGATGAGATCGTCCGGCTCCGCCGTCAGGTATCCGCTGTCGGCGGCGTCGACATCTCGCTCGATCCGCTCGACGACGAGCGGGTCGACCGGCTTGTCCGCCAGATCGCGTCGGCCCCTCCGGGAGTGGGACTTCGGGCACTCGTCCGCAGGGCAGGCGGCAATCCCTTGTATGTGCGGGAACTGCTCGGCGCGCTCATGAAAGGCGAGCGGGTCCGGCTCGCTGACGATCAGACGCTTGAGCTTTCCGACGGGGACGCCTCCGCGCCCAAGTCACTGACCGCCGCGATCACGGTCGGGCTTGGCTACCTGACCGGACCAACCACCCGCGTGCTGCGGGCGGCGGCCGTGTTGGGTGTCGAGTTCCGACTGGAGCAGCTCAGCGCCCTGACTGCCGAGTCGACGATGGCCCTGTCCGAGGTGATCGAGGAGGCGATCGCGGCGGGTGTGCTGGCCGACATGGACGAGACCATCGGGTTCCGGCACGTGCTGATCCACCACGCCCTGTACGAATCCACTCCGGCCGCCACGCGGCACGCGCTGCACCGGCAGGCGGCCCGGAAGCTGGCTGACGGCGGTGAGCCGGCGGAGAATGTGGTCACTCACATCCAGTCGGCACCAGGTCCGGTCGGTGACTGGGTGCTGGACTGGCTCATCCGGGTGGCGCCCTCGATTACGATGCGTGCGCCACAGGTCTCCGTCGAGCTGCTGCGCAGGGTCCTGGCGCAGGCCGATCATCGTGACCCGCGCCGGCTCGCGATCGAGTCGCATCTGGCCGACGGACTCTTCAACATGGCCGACTACGCGGAGTTCCACCGGGTCGCGATCCCGCTGCTGATCGACGTGACCGATCCCCAGGTGATCGGCCGGATGACCTGGTTGCGCCTCTACGCGTTCATGATCAACGGCCTACACCAGGAGGCGCTGGAACTCGGTCAGACCGCACTCGCCGGAGCGCGGATGCCGGCCAACTGGCGAGCCCGAACGCTCGCCCTGAACGCCGATAGCCTCACGGTTCTGGGCCGGCTCGACGAGTCGCTCGCGACGGCTCGGCAGGCCGAGAGCGAGGGCGAGCAGGCGGCGGACCGGCTTGCCGTCGGCTGGGCGCTGTGGTCCTTCGCCCGCGCCACGGGCATCGCCAAGGACGATTCGGTCACCGTACTGAAGGTGGTCGAGCGGGGGATGGCAATTGTCGGTGACGATCCGGCATCGACCGAGCTGCGGCTGTTGCTCGGCTCGACTCAGGCCACCGCGTTGTGGAACCTCAATCGCCTGGAGGAAGCCAGGCAGGCACTGGGAAAGGCACTGGCCTTGGCCGAGCGGATGGGCAGTCCGATGCGCCTTGCCGGCCTGCGGACGCAGGCGGCCGAGTTCAACTTCCTCAATGGGCGGTGGGATGACGCGCTTCCCGAGCTCGATGCCGTACTCGACACTGTCGGACCGCGCAATGCGACTCGGGTGATGCTCGCCGGCATCGGCGCGTTGATCGCGGTGCATCGGGGCGACGACGCGCTGCTCGACAGATACCTGGCCGCGGGCACGGAGTTGGCCGTCGACCCGGCAGGGTTCTCGGAGAATCTGCGCGCGGCCCGGGCGTTGATCGGGGAGCGGGACGGACGCCCGGCGGAGGCTCTTGCCCTGTTGCTCGCGCTGCTCGATCCAGATGGCTCCGGTACGTTCCCGAATCTGACATCCCATCGGTGCGTGCTGATCACGGCCGTTGTCCGGCTCGCGATCGACCTCGGTCGCCGGGACACCGCCGAGGTCGCCGCGTCGGCTTGTGTCACCGAGGCGACCCAGCGGCCGGAACCCTCGAAGCTGGCGGCGGCGAGCCACTGCCGAGGGCTGGTCCACCAGGATGCCGCGCATCTGATGACCGCGGCCGAGGAATATGACCGGGCCGGGCGTACCCACTCGCGGGGGGAGGCACTCGAGGACGCGGCCGAGGCATTGGCACGCGACCGGGATCTGGTCGGGGCCCGGGCCGCCCTTTCCGATGCGCTCGATATCTACGCGAGTCTCGACGCCCACCGAGACATACGTCGAGCTCAGGCGCGCGGGCGGAGGTTCGGCGTGCGGCGCAGCGCTCGGGGAACCCGACTGAGGGCAGGCACCGGCTGGGAAGCGTTGACCCGGTCCGAGGTCACGGTGGCGAAGCTCGCAGCGGCGGGCCGATCCAACCCGGAGATCGCGGCGAAGCTGTACCTGTCCCGCAACACCGTGCAGACCCATATGTCGCACATCCTGATGAAGCTTGGTTGCCGATCACGTCAGGAGATCGCCAAGTTCGTCGTCGGCTCGGCCTAGCCCAGCGGCCAGCTGGTGACCGGGCGGCTACTCGGATCCCGTGGCGAACTCGGCATGGCGGGGGTACTCCCGGACGACCTCGATCCGGGACCGCATGCCGAGCTTGGTCAGGATGTGCGACACGTGGGTCTGTACCGTGTTGCGGGACAGGTAGAGTTCCGCGGCGATGTCCGGGTTGGATTTGCCCTCGGCGATCATCCGGACGATCCGCTGCTCGCTCTTTGTCAACGCGGCCCAGCCGTGGGTGGCCCGCTGGCGTACGCCGCCCGGCCCACGCCGTACCCCCAGGGGGCGCAGGCGGGCGTCGGCCCGGCGGATCCGCCAGGCGGCGTCCATCTCGCTGTAGAGGCGTACCGCGGTGGTCAGCGCGGATCTGGCGGCCTTGACCTGGCCGCTGCGCGCCAGCCGGACGGCGGCCTCCTCCAGCGCGAAGGCTCGAGACGGCATCCAGCCGTACTGCTGGCACAGCTCGGACTGGGCCAGCAGGCCGTCGACGTCGTCGTCGAGCATGGCCTGGCAGCAGCTGGTGACCACCATGTCGAACCGGCTCGGCTGGGCCGTCGTGGCGGCACAACGGGTCGAGGTGGTGGCCAGGTCGCGCTCGCCGACCTCAAGCGCCAGGC
>NZ_JBFBAO010000474.1:0-4489 GCF_040682255.1 Micromonospora sp. NPDC051296
ACAACGTCGGCGAGCACCAGGCAGCCGGTATGCCTATCGCTCGGTTGTCGACAGACGACAGCGAACGGCTTGGGCGAGTGCTGTATGACCTCTGGCAAGCCTTGGGCATCCCGCTTCCGTACGGCGACGTTCGCGGGAGGGAACCTCGTCGTCGGATCTGATGTCGCTTCCCGCGAGGGAGTAGCTGACAGCAGCGGTGACGGCAACGTGTCGGGCAAAGCCAGCCGCCGGCGGCCGGACGTACGCGCGCCCGACAGGTCGGCTTCTCCCGCGTGCCGCGCCCTATTCCGCCGAGGTGTTGTACCGATCGAGGGTCGTCTTGGATGTCGAGGCGTCGCGGAAGATGAGTTCCCACGGGCCGGTGTTCACGTCCATGTCCTTGCCGAACCCGACCCATTTCCCGGCCATCCGTCGACCCGTAGGCTCGGCCAGAAGTTGGATTGCGCCGTGATACCGGGCGCCCCGGTAGTAGCCGGCCGAGTCGGTCTGTTCCACCCAGGTGCCGGTGATGACTGCACCGTCCACGGTCAGATCCAGTGACAGGGACGATGCCGCCGAGCCGGGCAGGCTGCGCGCGGTCAGCCGGTCGCCGTGCTGGAGCACGACCACGAAGTGCTGGCCGGCGAAGGAGTCCTCCCGGCCGCTGGAGTGGTACTGGTAGCGGCTGAGCCATACGCCCTCGTATGACTTGTGGACGGTGCCCGGCGTGGACGTTGGCGTCGGTGTGGCCAGGCTGGACATGGGAGATGTCAGGTCGTGGCCACCGTGCTGGTCATCGGCGATATGCCCGTCGGGCACTGCGGCGAAGCCGAGCAGCGAGATGGGTAGGCCGGTGACCACCTCCAGCGCGCGGGCGTAGACGGGTCGCGGCGCGGTGATCGTGCCGGACTCCCATCGCTGGACGAGTCTCTTGTTGGCGTCGTTGGGCTCGCCGACGCGGTGGCCGGCGGCCTGGAGCGCACGAGCGAAGTCGTCCTGGCTCATGCGCATTCCGGTGCGGACGGCGCGCAGGGCGGTGTTCGGGGCGGTCATGACCGCCACCATAGCGGTATGTCGCCTAAATGTCGCCAGTAATGTGGCTGGTTTGTCGCGGCTTCTGTCGTCGCAGTCGGTGACATCTCGGCGTCATTGTGGACGGTATGCGACGGCCGAGCTTGCCGCCGCGCTTCTGCTGACGGAGGTGGGGATGCAGGGTGATGGCGACGACCCGGCGGTGAGCCGGGGCGAGCAGATCCAGGCGGCCGAGCGAGAGGCGGCGAAGCAGCGGCTTCTCGCCGAGGCTGAGGCGGATCGGATACCGGCGGAGGAAATCACGCGGGCGGTGCCGGATCGGCGGTGGCTTCGTGGACAGCCTTGAGCTACTGCCGGTCGGGCGGCGGGTGGCGTACTGGCGGGGTCGGCGGAAGCTGTCGCAGCAGGTGTTCGCCGACCGGCTCGGCAAGTCGAAGAGCTGGGTCGACAAGGTCGAACGCGGTGTCCGGTCGCTGGACAAACTGTCCACGCTCCAGGAGATCGCCACCGTGCTACACATCCACACCGCTGTCCTGCTCGGCCGCGACGCCGAGCCGGTCGAGGTGACGAATCGCGTCGAGGGCGTCGACCGGATCAGGGCGGCGCTGTCCCGGTATGAGATCCCCCTGGGCAGGCCGGCGGGTCGCCGGCCGGTGTTGCCCGTGGACCGGATGCTGCGGGAGGTGGGGCACGCGTGGACGACGTTCCAGTACGCCCGCTACCAGCAGGTGATCGATCTGGCACCGGACCTGCTCACCAATGCACAGCACACCCACGCCCAAGCCCCGGTGACGGGTCGGGTGCCGCTGGTGGAGGCGTACCGGATCACCGCCGCCCTGCTGGTCAAGCTCGGCGACGCCGAGCTGGCGTGGCTGGCCACTGACCGGGCGATGCTCGCCGCCACCGGTGACCGGGACCTGGTGGCCGCCGCAGCCGTGCAGCTCGGCCAGGTCTTGCGCGCGTCGGGGCGGGCACGGGAGGCGAAGCCGGTGATGCTCGCCGCCGCGTACCGGATCGCCCCATCCGTGATCGAGTGCGGCACACCGCCGGAGCTGTCCCTGTGCGGAACCCTGCTCATCCAAGCTGCCCTGGCAGCGGCCCAGTACGGGAACGAGCCGGCCGCCACCGAGCTGATCGACGAGGCCGCCAGCATGGCTGAGCGGGTCGGCGACGGGCACGACTATCACCGCACAGTGTTCGGACCCACCGCCGTCGACCTGGCCCGTACTGCCGTAGCCGTCGAATCCGGCGACGCCCGTGATGCGATCGACTGGCACGAGAAGGTCACCAAGCGACCCGGCTGGCGATGGATACCCCCCGCACACCGCGCCGCGCACCTGCTCGACGCCGCACGCGCCTACCTGCACGCCGACGATGCGACCAACGCCGCCAGGGTGCTGATCGAAGCCGAGCGCACCGCACCGGCCGAGATCCGGCACCGACCCGCCGCCCGGAACGTCCTCGCCGAGATTGCCCGCGACCCGCGCGCCCCGACCACGATCACGCAACTTGCCGTCACCCTCGGGTTGGGCTGACCGGTGACGGCACCGATCCTGTCCCTGGCCCAGATTCGCAACCGACTGATCCTCACCGCCCGGACGGTCCTCCGTCAGCACCGACCCCGACCCGACGGCCACTGCCGCGCCTGCCGCACCCCGAGCTGCCCGGTGGCGACCGCCGCCCGCAACGTCCTACATGCGGCCGGCGAAGTACAGCAGCGGGGTACAGCAACTGAACCGACCACAGCCGACCGGGATAAGCCCCAGCAGGCCGAATGACCTCGGATGACACCCGATCCGACCGGCTTGCCGAGAGTTCACACCGGAGAGGTCACTGGTTCGATCCTGGGTAGGTGCGGGCAACGGTCTGCTCACCGTAGAGCAGTGCGGCTGCGATAAAGCGCCCGACGGTGGGATTCGCTCGCCCGGGGGCCGCACGCCGTCGAGGTTCGGTGTGTTGGTCTGCGGCAGCCGGCCCTCAGCCCGTCCGGGCCTCCTGTAGCAGCCGGAGCTGGCCGATCTCGGCGACGTTCTTCATCAGTTCGGCGTTGACCCAGGCCAGCATGTGCCCGACGGTGTGCTCCGGGTCGTGTGGCCAGGGGAACGGTGCGACCTCGTCGAGGTCGGCGTCGGTGAGCCGATCCAGCACCGCCAGCCACTCCGCGCGGAGTTCGCGCAACCAGGCGACGGTGGGCTCGCCGTCGCCGGGCCAGTCGACCTCGGTCCGCTCCCGTGGCGTCCGGCCCTGCATGTGGTCGAGGGCCACCGTCCACCACCAACCGATGTGCCAGGTGAGCCAGGCGATGGTGGGAACCGGGACCGGATCAGGCTCGGTGTCGGCCCAGTCCGGCACCCACTGGCCGGCGGCGTCCGGGCGGACCGTCCAGGACACCGCCGCCGCCTCCCAGCGGAAGTGCGCCGGCTCCAGCCGGTCCAGGTGGTATTCGAACAGCGACCAGGTCAGGTCGAACTGCCACCGCAGCAGGTCGCCACGATCAGACGGCATCGGGCGATGGTTGCACCTGCCGCCGTAACGGTCGAAGAGTTATTCGGCGCTCCCGCCACCCGTCCCGGCGGTGTCGTCGGATCTTGTCCGACGCAACACTTCGTCGCCCGACCGCACGTACGCCTCGAAGAGGTCGGTGCCGTCGGTCAGCCGGCCGCGCGCCCGGTCGTCCTCGGCGAGCGTCGCCCCGCCGCGCAGGATCCGGATGAGGGCCCGGGACCGTTCGTGGCTGGCGGCGAGCAGTTGTTCGAAGCCGCCCGCCGCCTCGACGAGCAGGCGCCGGCTGCCGGGCTGGGGATGGTGCGCGCGAGCCCAACGAGACCACGCGAAACGGTCACCCAAACGGAGGGTGCAGGGTCGCAGAATCGCAGGCCAGGGCCAGAATCCTCGCCGCGCTGCCATGCCCGACTTTCACACGCGGGACGGTTGGGTAAGTGAGGTCCGCAGCGCCGACACGGCTTTACCAAAAGCAGCTCGACAGCCGGCGGAGATGCGGGTGGGCGAAGTCACGGGTAGCGCGGACGGACTTCGCCCTCTTCCGGTGCCCGTCTTCAGGAGCCGCCAGGTCAGTTCTGGCCGGGACTTGCTATGGGTAGTCCCGCTTGCTTGGCGGATTCGAGCAGTCGCCGGTCGTAGGTGACGAAGGCGATGAGTGCCGTTTCGGACTCGTTGGTCAGAAGCTGGGCGGTGGCGAGATGTATGGCGTCGAGGCTGCGTAGCGTCGGCTCGGCGAACGCGGCTGCGGTCGCGCGGATCGTGCTGTCGATCTCCAGTCGGAAGAGCCGTCCGATGGCCGCCGGTACTCCGATCAGGGCTTGCGGGGCTGATCGGCGCAGCGCTCTGGGCACTTCCACCTCGACGAGGGCAGAGGAAACCAGCCGTACGTTGCCCAGGCCACGCAGGTGGACCAGGTCCAGCAGGTTGGCAATTCCGGGCGTGTGCACCTCGACCGCCAGATAGTCTCGATCCGGGT
>NZ_JBFBAO010000475.1:0-4479 GCF_040682255.1 Micromonospora sp. NPDC051296
TCAGCAGACTGTCACGCATGCGGATCCGCTCCACGCCGGGGAGGGCTGGGGCGGGTTCTGCTTCGGGGCCGCCCCGCGCTTCCCCCGTGTCGGGGCGGCCCCGACCCAGCCAGCTGTGTGGGTACCTCTGTTGCTGCTCTGGCGACCAGAAACGTACCCACGCTGTTCTTTGTGGGAGGTTGATGTGCGGGTTCCGTGGTTCCGGTGTCGGGTTGCCGCGCTGCGGTTGCTGCCAACGCGGCCGTCGCGGTTGGTGCTGTCGTCGCAGTCGGTGCCGCGCGTGCCGCCAGCGCGTTCCGTGTCGTCGTCGCGGTCGGTGCCGCAGGGGCCGTCGTCGCAGTCGGTGGTGCCGTTGCCGGGGGTATTGCCTCAGCGCAGGGCCGGCTCGCACCTGCCGGAGTGGATGCGTCAGCCGACGCGGCCGTTGCCGCTGCAACACCCGGGCCGGCCGGGTTGGCTGACGCCGGCTCAGCAGTGGCGGGCGAACGGGGGCCGCCGGTGATCTCGACGCGGCTGCCGACGCCGGGCCGCGGTCCCCGTCCGGTGCGGCCCGGCGGGGCTGGTGGCGAGCTGCCGCACACTCCGTTACGGCCGATCTGGTGTTGTCGGGTGGACGGGCAGCCGTGGCCGTGCGCGGAAGCGCGGTTGTTGTTGCGGGTGGAGTACGACGGCAACCTGACCGGCCTGTCGATCTACCTGGCCGGGTTGATGTACGAGGCGATGCGGGATCTCTATCACCTGAACCCGCACGACGGCCCGGAGCCGAAGGTGTTGTTCGATCGGTTCGTCGCCTGGGGCCCAGCCCGCCGACCGCCGCCGGACGAAGCGACGTAACGCTGACCAGGCGGTGTAACGCCGCCGCCGGGCCTCAGGGGTAGCGGAGCGCCCAGCGGTGCGGGTCGTCCGGGTCCGGGCCGTCGCGGCGCGGCTCGGTCTCGGTCAGCGGGATCCGTTCCTCAGGACGCACCGCCGGCGGCAGTTCGCCGAAGCGGACGTGCCGCAGGAAGGCGTATTCGTCGTCGGTGAACGGCAGCCCAGAACTCTCCGTCATGGCCGTCTCCCTCCACGCTCCCCCATTGTCGGCCCTGCTCGCCAAGTAGCAACACCGTTGGATCACCACCCGTAAGGCATCCTAGGATCCTGGATGGGTGTCGGTGTGGGGGTGCTCGGGAACGCCGCACGCGGGACGGCCGGATGCCAGGAGAGGGCGGGGTGCGGGTCAGGGCTCGGCGTGGGTGGGCGAGGCGCGTCGGCTGGGCAGGCGGTCCACCAAGGCCAGGGCAGCCCGGATCGGCGCCCGACCGATCAACTCGTCGAATTCGGCCCGGCCCCGGCAGTACCGGGTGAACGCCCGCCAGCCCGGCGGCGTGGCCACCAGCGTATGGAAGACGTCCGGCCGCCGGGAGAAGACGTCGAGCAGCCGGTACCCGGCGCGCATGGACGGCACCAGCCGCTCGACCACCGCACTCTGGTAGCCGGCGAGATCGCCGTCGGCGACCGCGGCGCCGGCCAGCTCGCCGGAGCGCAGCGCGTAGCTGATCCCCTCCCGGGTCCAGGGTTCCAGCAGGCCGGCGGCATCGCCGGCGACCAGCACCCGGCCCCGCCGCAGCGGCGAGTCGTCGGCCCGGCACCGGGTCAGATGCCCCGAGTCGTGAGCCGGTTGCACGCCGGCCAGGCCGAGCCGGTCCACGAACCGGCGCAGATACTCCCGGGTACGCTCCCCCTCGCCCCGGCCGGCGATCACCCCGACAGTCAGTCGATCGTCCTTCGGGAACACCCAGGCGTACGAGCCGGGCAACGGGCCCCAGTCCAGCAGCAGCCGGTGCCGCCAGCGGGCCCGCTGCTCCGTCGACACCGGCAACTCCAGCTCCAACCCCAGATCCACCTGCCGGTAGCGCACGCCGACGTGACGCGCACTGACCCCGGAGGAGCCGTCGGCACCGACCACCGCCCGGGCGAGGACCGTCTCACCGCCGGCCAGCCGCAGGCGTACGACCTCGGGGGTCTGTTCCAGCGCGCGGACCGCGACCTGCTCGCGGACCTCGGCCCCGGCGGACACGGCAGCCGCCCGCAGCCGGTCGTCGAACTCCTCCCGGCG
This sequence comes from Micromonospora sp. NPDC051296, assembly GCF_040682255.1. Lineage (NCBI taxonomy): Bacteria > Bacillati > Actinomycetota > Actinomycetes > Micromonosporales > Micromonosporaceae > Micromonospora > Micromonospora sp. NPDC051296. The sequence goes on from NZ_JBFBAO010000475.1 coordinate 2,099, forward strand.
CACCATCGTCACCAAGGGGCCCGCCCCGTGCCGCCGGGTGAAGCCGCGTCGCCCGTCCAGGGTGAAGGTGGCCCGGTCGACCACGTCGTGGGCCGGCACCTCGATCCGCCCGGCCAGGGCGGTGAGCGACGTGCCGATCAACCCGCCGCCGCAGGTCTTGTAACGAGGATGCGTCGCCCGCTCGACGACCAGCGTGCGCACACCGCGACGGGCGGCGACGAAGGCGGCGGACAGTCCGGCGGGGCCACCGCCGATCACCACCAGATCCCAGACGGTCACCGATGCAGCCTAAGAGCGACCGGCGATAGGGCGGTGGAGGCGGGGCGGGTCCTGGCCGAGGGTGGCAGGGCGGAGTCGATTGGACCGCGTTTGGGGACGACCCGCGACCCACGATCGGGGGCGCATCTTCGGTCGCCCAGGGGGTAACCGCGCGGCGCAGACCGCCTGCAACAGGCGGAAGAGCATGAGGAGGAAACCATGCAGCAGGTGCAGCTGTCGGACGTCGAGGCTCGGGTTTACGACGCGGTGGCGGCCCTGGAGTCGCGGGGACAGGTCCCCTACCCGGACACGATCGCCCAGGAGTGCGGCCTCACCGAGGAGCAGTTGCAGAACCCGCTGCACCTGCTCACCGAGAAGAACCTGCTGCACCGGGAGGACTCGCCGATGGCCGGGCTCGACTTCGGTCCGCGGTTCTGCGCCCAGCAGCTGGCGTGACGGGCGCCGCCGGACGACACCTCCCCCGCAGGCGGGGTAGCACTCGACAGGGGACATGATGGCTCCGGCGGGAACGAGAGGGTCGGCCGGCACCGAAGCGTACGACGAGCGGCGGCGGTGGCAGGCGCTCGCCGTCGGGCTGGTCGCGACGTTCATGACGCTGCTCGACGTGAGCATCGTCAACGTGGCGATCCCGTCGCTGGAACGTGCCCTGCACGCCAACCCCAGCGAACTGCAGTGGGTGCTGTCCGGGTACGCCCTGACCTTCGGGTTGGCGCTGGTGCCGGCGGGACGGTTCGGTGACATCCGTGGCCGGCGCGACGTCTTCGTTTTCGGCATCGCCCTGTTCACGCTGACCAGCGCGCTGGCCGGGCTGGCCCAGTCCCCCGGCTGGCTGGTCGCCGCCCGGCTGCTCCAAGGCGCCGCCGCCGGGGTGGTGAACCCGCAGGTGACCGGCCTGATCCAACAGCTGTTCCAAGGTCCGGCGCGGGCCAAGCCATTCGGGCTGCTCGGCGCCGTCATCGGCATCTCCACGGCGGTCGGGCCGCTGCTCGGCGGCCTGCTGATCGCCGCCGGCGGGCCGGAGCACGGCTGGCGGTGGGTCTTCTTCGTCAACGTGCCGGTCGGGATCGTCGCGGTGATCCTCGGCTGGCGACTGCTGCCCGGTCGGGTCACGGCACAGACCGCGCGGCGCCGGCTGGACCCGGTCGGCGTACTGCTGCTCGGTGTCGGGGTGACGCTGGTGCTGCTGCCGCTGGTACAGCACGCCCAGTGGCACGGCCCGGCCAAGTGGCTGCTCATTCCCGCCGGCCTGGCCGCGCTGCTCGGCTTCGGGCTCTGGGAACGGTGGTACGCGCGGCAGGGGCCGCCACTGTTCGACGTACGCCTGTTCAGCCTTCAGTCGTACACGCTGGGCTCGCTGATCGCGCTGTTCTACTTCGGTGGGTTTACCGCGATCTTCTTCATCTTCACCCTCTACCTACAGAACGGCCTCGGCTACAGCCCGCTCGTCGCCGGTCTGGCGATCACGCCGTTCGCGCTCGGCTCGGCGGTCGCGGCCACGATCGGCGGACGGATCGTCAACCGGTTCGGCCGGCCACTGGTCGCCGTCGGGCTGCTGGCCGTGGTGGTCGGACTCGGTCTGGTGGCGCTCGCCATCGACCTGATCCCACACGTCCCCGTACCCTGGGTGACCGCGGCTCCGCTGCTGGTCGCCGGGCTCGGCAGCGGGCTGGTGATCGCCCCGAACCAGACGTTGACCCTGTCGCAGGTGCCGGTCCCCCAGGCGGGCAGCGGTGCGGGCATGCTCCAGACCGGCCAACGCATCGGCTCGGCGGCGGGCATCGCCGCCGTCGGGTCGGTCTTCTTCTCCACCGTGGCCAGCGGAGGCAACGCCTGGACGAAAGCCTTCGAGCGGTCGCTGCTGCTCGGTGCCGGGATCGTCACGCTGGCCCTGCTCGCCGCCCTCCTCGACATCGCCCGCCACCACCACCAGACCCGCACGCAAGGAAGGGCCCCTTCTTAACGCCTGGCGTAGAGGAAGGGCCCCTTGTTAACACGACGCCGCAGCGGTCCCGTGCAGATCTTGGACAGTTGGCGTTAGGCGATGACGGGAACTGTCCAAGATTCACATCTTTGGTGTTGCAGACGCTGACTGGCCGGCACCC
>NZ_JBFBAO010000476.1:0-4456 GCF_040682255.1 Micromonospora sp. NPDC051296
GCTCATCCGCCAGCGGCTACCCACCAGGAGTCTGCCTCACCCACCGGCCAACTCCCACAACTCATTAGGCCGGGTGCATACCCGCGCCACGCCCCCACCGACGACCAGCGGCGACGCCACCACACCAGCACCAGCGCCGAGCGCCGAGCGCCGAGCGCCGAGCGCCGAGAAACGATTCGGCCCCACCCCCCGACTCCATCAGACGACCCGACGGATCCCCAACACGCACGGATCACCCGATCAACGTCCAAAGACGAGGCACTAGGCCAGGGATGAAGGTCATGCCGTTTGGCCCTGTCCACCCGGGCCACGAGGACGCACGCTGGCCGGGAAGGGAAGTGGATCCCGTGAAGATCGATGGTTGGTTGACCGGTCCGGTGGCGGTAGTGGGCGCGGACGGCCAGGTCGGTTCCGCGTTGCGGGGCCGGTTGGCCGAACTGCCCAACGAGGTGCGCCCGCTGCGCCGCGGTGACGACCTGCGGGCCGCGTTCCGCGGCGCCGACGTGGTGGTGCATCTGGCCGGGACGTTGGCACCGGGCCGGGGAAACAGCTATCGGGCCGCCAACCGCGACACGGTCGCGGCGACCTGCGCCGCGTTGCGAGACTGCGCCGCGCGGCGGGTGGTTTTTCTGTCCTATCTGGATGCATCCGTCGCGTCGGCTAACCCGTACCTGCGATTCAAGGCCGAGGCCGAGCAACTCCTGCACGACTGCGGCACGCCGGCGGTCATCTTCCGGTGCGCCCACATCTACGGGCCGCCAGACCAGCCCGGGCCGACCGCCTCGGCGTTGCTGGCCCGGCACGGACGCGTATCGGTGCCAGGACCAGGAAGCCAACGCTACGCCTGGATCGCACGCGAGGACGTGGTGGAGGCGCTGGCCCGGGCGGCGCTCGACCCGGCCACGCCCACCGGCACGTTCGAGCTGGCCGGACCGCAGGCATACACCGTGGACGAGTTCGTCGACCACATCAATCCCGGCCCTGTCCACGTCCGGCACCTGCCCGGCTGGGCTGCACGCCTCGCCGGCCGGCTGGTACCAGGAGTCACCACGCCTCTCATCGACGTCCTGCTACGCGACTGCCTCTCCGTCGAGGACCCGCAAAAGACCGCGGCCAGGTTCGGGTTCACCCTGCACACCCTGCCCGAGGCCTGGCCCGACCACGGCCACGTTACGAAGAGACCTGCTCAGCGGTGACCGCGTCGCTATCAACGGTCCGCCGATGCCGCCCGCCCCGGCGACAACACCCGAATCATCCATACGGGAAGGCCAGACAGCCAAAGCGGGCCGAACGACCGAGGAACCCGCGGCTGGGGACGATCCCGAAGGTAACGGACGCGGGTCGGTCAGGCGTGGTGCAGGCGGTCGAGGAGGTCGGCGCGGATGGCCGGGCGGCTACCGAAGACGAGCAGGAACATCGCCTCGCGCATGAGCCGCTCGGTGGGCCGGTGGCGCAGCACCGCCGCGCTGCCGGTGGTGACGGCGAGCAGCCCGGCCGCGCGCAGCGCGAGGGCCGCCGCGGCGGCCCGCCCTGCGGGCAGCTGCTCCGGGCCGGCGGCGTCGAAGGTGGACCGGCAGTCACCGATCGCCGCGTCCAGTGGGCTGGGCCCGATGAGCCGGGCGCAGCGGGTGGCCACGCCCAGCGGCAGCGAGCCGTTGAACCGCAGCGTCGCCGGGTCGCGTTGCAGGTAGACCTCGTGCGGGACGGTGCCGGTGACCCGTTGCTCGGGCACGAAGTGCCCGGTGAAGGTGATCTCCACGGTGCGGCTTGCGGCGACCGCGACCATGTCGACCGGCGTGACGCGCAGGGTGTCGCTCTCCCTGGCGTCCAGCAGGGACCAGACGAGGGTGTCCGAGGCGTCCCGGGCGGCGGTGAACAGGGTGTCGACCAGGCCCCAGCCGGTCACCCAGGGCGCGACGCCGTGCAGCAGCCACCCGCCGTCGACCGGCTCGGCGCGTACCGCCGGCGGGCCGGGCCGGGTCGCCGCGATGATGGCCAGGCCGGCCCGCCGCTCGCCCCGGCACAGCGGCTCCAGCCACTCCTCGGTGATGCCCGGGCGCTGGCTGTGCGTCGCCGCCATCACCGCGCTGTGGTGCTGGGTCCAGACGAAGGCGGTGGTCAGGCAGCCGCTGGCGACGATCTCCAGGACCCGGGCGGCGGTGGCGGTGTCTTCGGCGGACATCTCGCTGAACTGCGGCGGGCCGGCGACGCCGTAGAAGCCTTCCGCGGCGAGCAGGTCGAGGTGGCTGGTCGGGACGGCGTCGGAGGCGTCGACCGTCTCCGCCGCCGGGAACAGCACCTCCTCGGCGATGCGTTCCGCGCGGTCCAGCACCTTGGCAGAGTTGCTCATCGGTCGGTCCACCGTCCGTTCCGTGGTCAGTCGGTGTGGGGTTCTGCCGGGCCAGCCTAACGAACACGCCACCGACAGCCTAGAAGCTACACCCGAACGGTGTTGTGTTTGTTGGTTCGCCACTATGCTGTGACGCGTCATCACGGCGTGGGCGGGAGGTCCGGACGGTGAGTGAAGACCCGGCGGCGCGGGCCCAGGCGGTCGGCACGTTCTACGACCTGATGGGCACCTTCCTCGACGCCGTCTACGGCGACAACCTGCACTACGGATACTGGGCCGACGAGCACGACGACACCCCGATGCCGCAGGCGCAGGAGCGGCTCAACGACGAACTCGCCAGCCGGCTCGCGGCCGGTCCCGGCGACCACGTGCTCGACATCGGCTGCGGCACGGGTGGGCCCACCCGCCGGGTCGCCCGGGTAACCGGCGCCGCGGTCACCGGCGTGTCGCTCAGCGGCTGGCAGGTCGAGCGGGCCGGCGAGCTCGCAGCCAAGGAGGGCCTGGCCGACCGGGTGCGCTTCGCCCGGGCCGACGCCACCGCCCTGCCGTACCCCGACGGGCACTTCGACGCGGCGATGGCCCTGGAGGTGCTGGTGCACGTACCGGACAAGGCCGCCGCGCTGGCCGAGGCGTACCGGGTGCTGCGCCCCGGCGGCCGGCTGGTCCTCGCCGAGCTGACCCTGGCCCGTCCGATGGGCGACGAGCAGGAGCGAATCTGGTCGGCGATGCCGATGTCGACGCCGCCGACCGCGCACGCGTACGCCGAGCTGGTGCGCGCGGCCGGCTTCGAGGTCGACGAACTCTTCGACGCCGGCGCCCACGTCCGCCGCTCGCACCAGGCCACCCGGGAGGCGGTGGCGCGGGAACGCGAGCGGCTGTCCGGCACGTACGGGCCCCGGGTGCTGCGCCAGGTCGGCAACGCCGTGCTGGATCTGCAGGCGGTCGCCGAGTCCTGCCTGGGCTACCTGCTGCTCACCGCGCGCCGGCCCGGCTGAGGCCGCCGCGTCCGGTGCGGCCCGGGCCCACCCGAGCACCCGAGGAGGAATCCGTGTACCGACCCCGCACCGTCCACCGCATCCTCGCCCGGTTCTCCGGTACGCCCGCCGGACGGGCCTGGCCGCGCAGCTTCGCCGATCGGCTCACCCATCCGGTGCCCGGGTCGGCGGCGGTGCTGCGGTTGATGCGCGAGCGGGGCAACCGGCCGACCGGTCCGATCGCCGGCCGGGTGCCGGTGGTCGAGCAGGCGGTGCCCCCGGTCCTCCCCGGGCAGGCCGCGGTGACCTGGGTCGGGCACGCGACCTGTCTGGTACAGCTCGGTGGTCGGGTGGTGCTGACCGACCCGGTCTTCGCCGACCGGATCCCGGGCACCCCGCGCCGGTACACCCCACCCGGCGTGGCCTGGGCGGCGTTGCCGCCGATCGACGCCGTGGTGATCAGCCACAACCACTTCGACCATCTTGACGAGCCGACCGTGCGCCGGCTGCCGCGGGACACCCCGGTGCTGGTGCCGGCCGGGCTGGCCTGGTGGTTCCAGGCCCGGGGCTTCCGCCGGGTGATCGAGCTGGACTGGTGGGAGTCGGCGACCGTGGCCGGCGTACGGTTCGACTTCACCCCGGCGCACCACTGGAGCCGGCGGGGCCTCTTCGACACCTGCCAGAGCCTGTGGGGCGGTTGGCTGATGACCGCCACCGGTACCCCCGCCCACCGGGTGTTCTTCGCCGGGGACTCGGCCTACGGCCCGGCGTTCGCCGAGATCGGCGCCCGGTTCCCGGGCATCGACGTCGCGTTGTTGCCGGTGGGCGCGTTCCGCCCGCGCTGGTTCATGAAACCGCTGCACATGGACCCGGCCGAGGCGGTCCGTGCCTGTGGCGACCTGGGCGCGGATCGGATGGTGACCATCCACTGGGGTGCCTTCGCGCTCTCCGCCGAGCCGGTGCTGGCCCCGGTGGAGCTGGCCCGCAAGGCGTGGGCGGAGGCGGGACGGCCGGCCGGCATGCTCTGGGATCTCGCCGTCAGCGGGGTGCCGTTACGGCGGGCGAAGGCAGCAGCCGGCACCGGGGCCGGCGGTTCGGGCTCGACCGGGACCAGGGCGACCGGTTCCGGGCC
>NZ_JBFBAO010000477.1:0-4433 GCF_040682255.1 Micromonospora sp. NPDC051296
GGGTCACCAGCCACCGGGCCGCCTCGGCGGGCGAGAGGCGCACCTCGTCCAGGGCGGTCAGAACTTGAACGCTCAGCTGGTGCGAATCCCGACACGCTGGGCCGCCGCGCTGCTGCGCCGTGCCATCGAGAGTGCCTTGCTGCTGGCCGCCGCCGATCCGACCGCGCCACCGCTGACCCGCGCACTGCTGCTCGACGGCCGGCCCACACCGGGCCCGGAGCCCGTTTCTCGCGGTCAGGGGGCCTTGTAGGGTACGAGCCATGCCAGAGATCCTCGACCAGGCCCGGACCCAGGTGCTGGAAAACGGCGTCGGCCTCGACGAGGCCGGTGTCCTCGCCGTGCTGAACCTGCCCGACGAGCACCTGCCCGCCGCCCTCCAGCTCGCCCATGAGGTGCGGATGCGCTGGTGCGGCCCGGAGGTCGAGGTCGAGGGCATCGTCTCGCTGAAGACCGGCGGCTGCCCGGAGGACTGCCACTTCTGTTCGCAGTCCGGCCTGTTCACCTCGCCGGTACGGTCGGTCTGGCTGGACATCCCCTCGCTGGTCAAGGCGGCCAAGCAGACCGCCGAGACCGGGGCGACCGAGTTCTGCATCGTGGCCGCCGTGCGCGGCCCGGACGCCCGGCTGATGAAGCAGATGCGCGAGGGCGTCGCCGCGATCAAGGCGGAGGTCGACATCCAGGTCGCCGCCTCGCTGGGCATGCTCACCCAGGAGCAGGTCGACGAACTGGTCGAGATGGGCGTGCACCGCTACAACCACAACCTGGAGACCTGCCGGTCGTACTTCCCGAACGTGGTCACCACGCACTCCTGGGAGGAGCGCTGGGAGACCCTGCGGATGGTCCGCGAATCCGGCATGGAGGTCTGCTGCGGCGGCATCCTCGGCCTCGGCGAGACGGTGGAGCAGCGGGCCGAGTTCGCCGCCCAGTTGGCCGAGCTGGACCCGCACGAGGTGCCGCTGAACTTCCTCAACCCCCGCCCCGGCACACCGCTGGGTGACCGCCCGGTGGTCGAGGGCAAGGACGCGCTGCGGGCCATCGCCGCGTTCCGGCTGGCCATGCCGCGCACCATCCTGCGGTACGCGGGTGGCCGGGAGATCACCCTGGGCGACCTGGGCACCCGCGACGGGCTGCTCGGCGGCATCAATGCGGTGATCGTCGGTAACTACCTGACCACCCTCGGCCGGCCGGCGACCGACGACCTGAAGCTGCTCGACGACCTGAAGATGCCGGTCAAGGCGCTGTCGGCGACGCTGTGATGCCGGCCGGCGAGCGCGCGGCGGACGCCGTTGACAGCCGGCCCGGGCGCGGGCAGACCGCGTCGACGGGCGGGTCGGCTGCGGGCGGGTCGGCTGCGGGCGGGTCGGCTGCGGTAGCCGGGTCGGCGACGGTCGGGCCGTGGTGCGAGCGGTGCGGCGAGGCGGCGGCGACCGGCACGCACGAAGATTGCGCCGCAGCGCGGGCGCTGGAGCCGCCCCGGTACTGCGCCCACTGCCGGCGCCGGATGAAGGTGCAGGTGCTACCGGTCGGCTGGTCGGCGGTCTGCGTCGAGCACGGCGAGCTGCGGGGCTGAGAGCGATGCTGCGAGGCGAAACGGTGACCCTCCGGCCGGCGACGGCCGCGGACGTACCGTCCCTCGCGGCGATCCGCGCCGAACCGGAGGTACGCCGCTGGTGGCGCGGCGGCGACGACCTGGCCGCCGCCGTCGCGGCCGACCTCGCCGACCAGGATCTGACGGTGTACGCCGTCGAGCACCGCGGCCGGGTGGTCGGCGCGATCCAGTGGTACGCCGAGGACGACCCGGACTACCGGCACGCCAGCATCGACATCTTCCTCGACCCGTCGGTACGCGGCGCCGGGCTCGGCGGGGACGCCATCCGTACCCTCGTCCGGCATTTGATCGACGCCCACGGGCACCACCGCTTCACCATCGACCCGGCCGCGGCGAACACCGCCGCGATCCGGGCGTACGCGAAGGTCGGCTTCCGGCCGGTCGGCGTGCTGCGCCGCTACGAGCGCGGCGAGGACGGACGCTGGCACGACGGCCTGCTGATGGATCTCCTCGCCGACGAACTGGCCGGCTGACCCGCCGCCGGTCAGGCAGGCCACGGGGGGTCAGTCATCGGTGGGGTGGAGCGGATCATCCGCAGCCAGCGACGGTGCCGCCGCCACAGGAGCAGCACGCCCACGACGACCGCGACCAGCAGGGCCGGCGGCACCGCCACCAGCAGGATGAGCGGCCGGGCCGGGAAGGGGCGCGGCTCGGTCGCCGGGGCACCGAACGCGCCGGCCTCCAGCAGGTCCCGGGCCACGTCCAGGGACCACACCTCGTCCGGCGGGTCGACCAGGACCTCGGTGGTTCCGTCCGGGCGCAGCGCGATCAGTTGCACGCGCCCGCTCTCCCAGTAGCCGGTGTCGTTCCATCCGGCGCCTTCGATCATGCCGCCGCCGGCCTCGTACCGCACGGCCACCAGATCGGTGCCGAGCCGCCAGCCCAGCGCGCGCAGCGCCTGCCCCTGCACCGGGGCCAGGGTGGGTCCGGTGACGTCCTGGCCGGTCGCCGCGTCCAGCCAGGTCACCGTCCAGGTGCGCGCCGCCAGGGCGGCGGTGTCGCAGTCGAGCAGGCAGCCCTCCAGATCGGTGACGGCGATCCGGGAACCGTCCGCGGTGAAGGCCCCGTGGCCGGCAAGCTTGCGTCGCGGCCCGAGGTCACGGGACCACAGCGTCCGGCCGTCGCGGTCGAGCAGGCTCAGTCGGTTTCCGACGGTCGCGGCGATCCGCATCCCGTCCGGCGAGAACGCGGCCAGCGAGGCGGTACGCAGACTCTCCCAGTCGCCGAGCCCGTCCAGCAGCACGCGGGTGGTGCCGGTGCCGAGGTCCACCAGGGTCAATCGGGACAGGGTGACCGGCTGCCCATAGACGCTCGACCCGGATTCCCAGATCCGACGGTACCTGTCGTCGAGTGATTCGACGGTGCTGTCCAACACCACCAACGTGCCCCCGTCCCGGGACCAGGCGATCGGCGAGGCGCAGCAGTCGCTGTCCGGCGGCCCGGAATAGGCGCGGTCGCTGGCGTCGGTCAGGTCGGTGACGGTCAGCCAGTCGTCGCCGGGGTTGTGCGCGACGTAGCGGCCGTCCGGGGAGAGTTGGACCCCCTCTCCCGCCGTACTCTCGTGGCCGCCGTAGAGCAGCATCCGGTAGTCGCCGCCCCGGCCGACCACGGCGATCTTGCCCTCGTGGTCCACGAAGTCAATTCCCCGAAGCCCGAACCCACCGCCACCGAATAGCACCGACGCCGGTCCGGGCGGATCCTGCTCGACGGTCGCCTGCCACATCCAGGGCAGGCTGATCCGCGCCGGCACGCCCTCGCCGGCCGCAGCCGGCATCGTTCCGGCCCCCGATCCCCGAAGCACTGCGAACAGGCCGAGCACACCGACCAGGACGGCCACCACAGCCACGACGCCGGTACGCCGCGCCGCGCGTCGCCGCTGACGCCGGCCGACCAGCCACGGGTCGCTCGCCAGCCGTGCCGCCGGCATTCGCTCACCGAGGTCACGAAGCGCGTAACGCACTTCCTCGTTCATCGTCCCTCCCCTGCGGCGGCGCCGATGCCCACCAGTTCGGCCAGCTCGGGAGCGTGGGTGCGCAGCCGGGCCAGCGCGTCGCGGGTCTGGCTCTTCACGGTGGACACCGAGCAATTGAGCGCGGCGGCGGCTTCGACTTCGGTGAGATCCTCGAAGAACCGCAGCACGAGCACCGCCCGTTGGCGCGGGGCTAGCCGGGCCAACGCCGCCCGGACGACCAGTGCACGGGCGACCCCGGCGGTGCCGTCCGGCATCGTCTGCTCCGGCGGATCCGCGTGAAGGTCAACACCCCGCCAGCGGCGTCGCCACAGCGAGACGTGCTGGCTGTACATCGTCCGCCGCACGTACGGTTCCGGGTCGCCGGCCGCGCAGACCCGCTCCCAGTGCCGGGCGACGCGCACCAGTGTCAGCTGCACCAGGTCCTCGGCCTGGTGCCGGTCCCCGGTCAGCAGCCATGCCGCCCGGGACAGTGCCGCGATCCGCCCGGCGACGTACGCCCGGAACGACTCTTCACCGTCCACGCCCACCTCCCGACCACCAACACGCCCGTCCCGCGTCTTTCGGGTGGGGAACGATCACGGTAATCGGAGCGGGCAGGTGTACGGCCGGTGCGGACGGACGCTGGCCTACGGGCCTGCGGATGGTTCTCCTCGCCGACGCCGGCTGGTCCGGCAGACCGCGATGCGGGCGCGGCGGGCACCTCCGGTTGGCGACCGGACGACTAGATCTTGGACAGTTTCCGTTCCGCGAAAACGGTAACTGTCCAAGTCAGCCGGTCTTTTGGGGACGCCGCGCAGGCGTGAAAATGGTGGGTAGGTCGCCCGCCGACGTCGTGAGATCTTGGCCTGTTTG
>NZ_JBFBAO010000478.1:0-4384 GCF_040682255.1 Micromonospora sp. NPDC051296
AGAGGGTGAGCAGGAATGGTCCGTGACCGTCCTATGGCGGCATTCGCCCTGGTAGGAGCGGTGCTGACCACGGCACTGATCGTCCCCGCACCGACCGCGAGCTGCCTCCTACCAGGGGTCACGGATAACTGGCCGGATACCGGGCCAGGTGCCCGGGCGTGAAACCGCAACCGCCCTGGGCGTGTAAGGAAGGGCCCCTTATTAACGCCGGCGGTATAGGAAGGGGCCCCTCTTAACATCGCCTGGCGGGGACGGGGGTCAGCGGCGGGGGCCCAGGGCGGCCTCGACGGCGCGGCCCAGGGCGGCCACCACCAGGCCGACCGAGGGCCGGACCACCGAGTCGTCCAGGCTGACCTGGCCGGAGAAGCCGGCCCCGGTGGCGATCTCGTCCAGCCGGCGGCGGGCGTCGTCGGCCGTCTCGCCGCCGACACCGAGCGCGGCTTCCATCCGGAGCACGGCGACCAGGGTGGCCAGGGCGGCCGTCCGCTCGTCCGGGGCGGCTCCGGTGAGCGCCTCGGCGAGCCGGCCCCGGGTGTCCGCCTCCACCGACCGGTCCACCACCGGATACCGGTGTACGTGGATGAAACCCAGCTCCGTCTCGTCGACATCCCGGACGACGCCCTGGTCGCAGAGGTCACCGAGGATCTTGTCGCGCAGGCCGTGCCGCAGCCGCTGGACCCAGGACGACGGGCTGTGCGGCGTGTCGGCGGCCATCCTGGCCAGCACGTCGTCGGTGACCGGCTCGCCGGTCGGTGTCGGGTTCACCACCGTCAGGGCACCATCGGCGTACGCGATCCGCCCGGCCAGCGCCAGCTCGATCAGGACCGCCGCGGCCATCCCCAGGTCCAGGCTGATCCGCGGCATGCTCGCCTTGCCCGTCTCGTCGTCGTACGCGAGGAGGAGCAGTTCCTCCGCGAGCGGAACAGCAGTCATGGTCCGAGACGCTAGCCGCTGGACGCCACCACCGGCGGGACAAACCCGCCGCCGCGCGTCAGAACCGGGGCATGCCGCCGAACTGCCGGTCACCCGCGTCACCGAGGCCGGGCACGATGAACATGCTGTCGTTGAGGCCCTCGTCGATTGCGGCGGTGACCAGGCGCAGCGGCAGGCCGGAGCGCTCCAGCCGCTCGATGCCCGCTGGCGCGGCGAGCACGCAGAGCACGGTGATGTCGGTGCAGCCGCGCTCGGCCAGCAGCCGGCAGCAGTGCTCCAACGAACCGCCGGTGGCCAGCATCGGGTCGAGGACCAGCACCGGCAGGCCGCTCAGGTCCCGAGGCAGCGACTCCATGTAGGCGCGCGGCTCGAACGTCTCCTCGTCGCGGGCGAGCCCGACGAAGCCCATCGACGACTCCGGCAGCAGCGCGAGCGCGGCGTCGGCCATGCCGAGACCGGCCCGCAGCACCGGCACCAGCAGCGGCGGGCTGGCCAGCCGGGTGCCCTCGGTGCCGGTCACCGGGGTCTGCACCGGGTACCTCTCGACCGGGAAGGAGCGCGCGGCCTCGTACGCCAGCATGGTGGTGAGTTCGTGCAGCGCGGCCCGGAACGAGGCGGAATCGGTCCGTTCGTCCCGCATGGCGGTCAACCGGGACTGGGCGAGCGGGTGATCAATGACGAGTACGTCCACGAACGCTCAACCTACCCGGCCCGGATGGCGGCGCGCGGGCCCGTGGCCCGACCAGCGACGTCGCTCACGCGGAACGCCCCCCGAGCGGCGACAGTGGTCAAGATCACTCGCCCTTCGCCTGCGTAGACTTCAGGCCATGACGGCGACAGCGACGTCGGCCCGGTCGGACCTCTCCGAGCTGGGACGATCCGAGACCGCTCTGCGGACCTTCCTCCACGGCCTACCGGGCGTGGACCAGGTCGGCGCGGAGCAGCGAGCAGCCCAGCTCGGCACCCGATCCATCAAGACCACCGCCAAGGCCCAGGCGATCGACCTCGCGATCCGCATGGTCGACCTGACCACGCTGGAGGGCGCGGACACGCCCGGCAAGGTGCGGGCGCTCGCCGCCAAGGCGCTGCGGCCGGACCCGGCCGATCCGTCCTGCCCGCACGTCGGCGCGGTCTGCGTCTACCCCGCGATGGTCCCGTACGTGGCCGAGGTGCTGCGCGGATCCGCCGTACACCTGGCCAGCGTGGCCACCGCGTTCCCGTCGGGTCAGGCGCCGCTGGAGATCAAGCTCGCCGACACCCGCGCGGCCGTCGAGGCCGGCGCCGACGAGATCGACATGGTGATCAACCGGGGCGCGTTCCTGGCCGGCCGTTACTCCGAGGTGTACGACGAGATCGTCGCCACCAAGGAGGCGTGCGGGGACGCCCACCTCAAGGTCATCCTGGAGACCGGCGAACTGGCCACCTACGACAACGTGCGCCGCGCATCGTGGCTGGCGATGCTGGCCGGCGGTGACTTCATCAAGACCTCCACCGGCAAGGTCCCGATCGCGGCCACCCTGCCGGTGACCCTGGTGATGCTGGAGGCGGTCCGCGACTTCCGGGCCGCCACCGGGCGGCAGGTCGGCGTGAAGCCGGCCGGCGGCATCAAGACCACCAAGGACGCGATCAAGTACCTGGTCATGGTCAACGAGACCGTCGGGCCGGACTGGCTGGACCCGGACTGGTTCCGGTTCGGCGCCTCCAGCCTGCTCAACGACCTGCTGATGCAGCGCACCAAGCTGACGACCGGTGTCTACGCCGGCCCCGACTACTTCACCCTGGACTGAACTCGATGTTCGAATACGCACCCGCCCCCGAGTCGCGCTCGGTGGTGGACATCAAGCCCTCGTACGGGCTGTTCATCGGCGGCAAGTTCGTCGACCCGACCGACGGTGGCAGCTTCAAGTCGATCAACCCGGCCTCGGAGGAAGCGCTCGCCGAGATCGCCGAGGGCGGCAGCCAGGACGTGGACCGTGCCGTCCGCGCCGCCCGGGAGGCTTACGAGAAGGTCTGGGGCCGGATGCCGGGCCGGGACCGGGCCAAGTACCTGTTCCGGATCGCCCGGCTCATCCAGGAGCGGTCCCGCGAGCTGGCCGTGCTGGAGTCGCTGGACAACGGCAAGCCGATCAAGGAGTCCCGGGACGTCGACCTGCCGCTGGTCGCCGCGCACTTCTTCTACTACGCGGGCTGGGCCGACAAGCTGCCCTACGCCGGCTTCGGCCCCGACCCGAAGCCGCTGGGCGTGGCCGCGCAGGTCATCCCGTGGAACTTCCCGCTGCTGATGCTGGCCTGGAAGATCGCCCCGGCGTTGGCCGCCGGCAACACGGTCGTGCTCAAGCCGGCCGAGACCACCCCGCTGACCGCGCTGCTCTTCGCCGAGATCTGCCAGCAGGCCGACCTGCCGGCCGGCGTGGTCAACATCGTCACCGGCGCCGGCGAGACCGGCCGGGCGGTGGTCGAGCACCCCGGCGTGGACAAGGTCGCCTTCACCGGCTCCACCGACGTCGGCCGGGCCATCGCCCGCGCGGTCGCCGGCAGCCGCAAGAAGCTCACCCTGGAGCTGGGTGGCAAGGCCGCCAATATCGTCTTCGACGACGCCCCGGTCGACCAGGCGGTCGAAGGCATCGTCAACGGGATCTTCTTCAACCAGGGGCACGTCTGCTGCGCCGGCTCCCGGCTGCTGGTCCAGGAGTCCGTCGCCGATCAGGTGCTGGAGTCGCTCAAGCGTCGGATGGCCCAGCTGCGGGTCGGCGACCCGCTGGACAAGAACACCGACATCGGCGCGATCAACTCGGCCGCCCAGCTCGCCCGGATCCGGGAGCTGACCGCCGCCGGCGCCGCCGAGGGCGCGCAGCAGTGGTCGCCGCCGTGTGAGCTGCCCGAGCGGGGCTTCTGGTTCGCGCCGACCATCTTCACCGGGGTCACCCAGGCGCACCGGATCGCCCGGGAGGAGATCTTCGGCCCGGTGCTGTCCGTGCTGACCTTCCGCACCCCGGCCGAGGCCGTGGAGAAGGCGAACAACACGCCGTACGGGCTGTCGGCCGGGATCTGGACCGAGAAGGGTTCCCGGATCCTGTGGATGGCCGACCGGCTGCGCGCCGGCGTGGTCTGGGCCAACACGTTCAACAAGTTCGACCCCACCTCGCCGTTCGGCGGTTACAAGGAGTCGGGCTACGGTCGCGAGGGCGGCCGGCACGGGCTGGAGGCGTACCTCAATGTCTGAGCGGGTCGCGGTACGCAAGACGTACAAGCTCTTCATCGGCGGGAAGTTCCCGCGTAGCGAGTCGGGACGGTCGTACATCGTGCAGGACTCCAACGTGTCGCTGGCCTCCCGGAAGGACGCGCGGGACGCCGTGCTGGCCGCCCGCGCCGCCGTCAAGGGTAGAGTCCGCCTCGGTGCCACCGCCCTCACCGCCTGCGGCTCGGGCTCCGCCGGCAGCACCGACAACCC
>NZ_JBFBAO010000479.1:0-4351 GCF_040682255.1 Micromonospora sp. NPDC051296
TCCAGGTAGACCGAGGCCGTGCCGATCCGCATGATCCGGGTCGGATCGGCGTCGTCCGGCAGCGAATCGAGGATCGCCGCTCCGGCGGCCCGCTCGACACCGGCGCGGCAACCGGCGCCGGGCACCCCTGCCGCAGCCGCAGGCACCGGCCTCGCGTCGGCGAACCGGCTGAATGAGCGTTAACACCATCGATCGCCGGCGGAGATCAGCTCCGGCTGAAGGCAGAACCGGACGCGCCAGGGCCGGGGGCGCGATCGCGGCCCTCACTCGCTGTTGACATGCATGTTCAGGGACCGGCGCCGACCCACCACGACACCCCGGACACCTCGATCTCAATCAATGGAATCTGTCCCGATCGCCAAACCGTTCATGTCAGCGATAACATGGCATATATCGATGCAATCGGCAGCCGGGTGGCCGACACCGTCGGCGCGGACGACCGTCAGCGGCAGTTGCTGGCCGTGCCGGCGGTCCCGGCGGTGGCGCGACGCCCGGCGTCGGCGGGCAGGCCCAGCGGGTCGGCGAGCAACGGGGCGAAGCCGAGTTCGGCAGCGCCGACCAGGGTGACGTTGTCGCCGAGCGCCGCGGTGCGCAGCCGTACGTGCTCCCGGGCGACCGGCAGCACGTTACGGGCGATCCGGCTGCGGACCTGAGCCGCCGCACCCGGATACAGGTCACACAGCATCCCGCCGAAGACCACCATGCCCGGATTGAACAGGTTAATCAGGTTCGCCACTCCGATGCCGAGCCAGTCGCCGATCCGGCGCAGCGCCTCCCGGGCCGCGGGGTCGCCGCGGTCGGCGTCGTCCGCCACCGACCGGACGGCCTCGCGGCCGAACAGTTCGGCAGGCCGGCCGGCGACGTCGAGCAGGGCCCGCTCGCCGACCTCCGCCTCCAGGCAGCCGTACGAGCCGCAGCCGCAGGGCCGCCCGTCGTACGGGTTCACCACCATGTGCCCCAGCTCGCACCCGTAGCCGCCGTCACCGCCCAGCAACCGGCCCCCGACGATGATCCCACCGCCGACGCCCACGTCACCGTGCAGGTAGATGAGGTTCTGGAAGCCGACACCCGCACCGCGCTGCTGCTCGGCCTGCGCGCCGAGATGCGCCTCGTTGCCCACCGCCACCGGCAGGCCGAGGCCGAGGCGGCGGCCGAGTTCGGCGCCGAACGCCTGGTCCACCCAGCCCAGGTCGGGCCCGAAGCGCACCATCCCGTCCCCGGGCCGGATCATGCCGCAGTACGAGGCGCCCACGCCCACGCAGGTCGCGTCCGGCGGTGCCGCGCGGTGCAGCTGACAGCCAAAGCGGGCGAGGACCTCGACCACCTCGTGCAGATCGGGCCCGGCGCGCGGGCGCACCGCCGTCCGGCGCTCCAGGATGGAGCCGCCGAGCCCCACCCTGGCGGCGACCAGCCGGTCCACGGCGACGTCGAAGGCCAGCACGTAGAACCGGTCGGCCGCGGGCCGCACCATCAGCGAGGGCCGCCCGGCCCGTCCGGTGTCCGTGGGCAGCTCCTCGTGGACCAGACCCACCCGGGTCAACTCGGCGGTCAGCGCCATGATGGTGCTGCGGTTCAGCCCCATCCGCTCGGCCAGCTCGGCGCGGGACACCGCGCCGAGCAGGTGCACGTACCGCAGCAGAGCGCCGGCATTTCGCCGGCGGATCTCCTCCTGGACCAATCCGACCTCCGGCATCAGCTTCGACGGTCGGCCCACACCGGACCGTCAACGGTTCGCGCCGGCGCGCCGCTTGTTGTAGACGTCAAAGGCCACGGCGACGAGCAGCACCAGGCCCTTCACCACCGATTGCAACGACTGGTCGACACCCATCAGCTGCATTCCGTTGCTCATCACCGCCATGATGAGACCGCCGACCATGGCGCCCACGACGGTGCCGACGCCACCGGTGACGGCCGCACCGCCGATGAACGCCGCCGCGATCGCGTCCAGCTCGAACATGTTGCCGGCCGCCGGCTGGGCACCGTTCGACCGCGAGGAGAAGATGATCCCGGCCACGGCGGACAGGAAGCCCATGTTGACGAAGATCCAGAAGTTGACGGTACGGACCTTCACGCCGGACAGCATCGCCGCGGAGAGGTTGCCGCCGATCGCGTACACCTGCCGGCCGAAGACCGTACGCCGGGTGAGCAGGCCGTAGACCAGCACCAGGACGGCGAGGATGATCAGCACGATCGGCAGGCCGCGGGCGTGGGCCAACTGCCAGGCGAAGTACATGACCACGGCGCCGACCAACGCCATCCGCGCGACGAACAGCGCGAACGACTCGACGGGCTGCTGGTAGCGGATGCGCGCGACCCGGGTGCGGAAGCAGCTCACCACGTAACCGGCCACCGCGATGCCGCCGATGAGCAGGGTGAAGGCGTCGTAGCCGTCGCCGCCGATCAGTCCGTTGAGGAAGCCGGCCGCGATCTGGTTGTACTCGGCCGGGAACGGCGACAGCGAGATGTTGTCCAGCACCCGCAGGGTCAGGCCGCGGAACAGCAGCATGCCCGCCAGGGTCACGATGAAGGCGGGGATGCCGACGTACGCCACCCAGAAGCCGTGCCAGGCGCCGACCGCGAGCCCGACGGCGATGGCGGCCAGCACGCCGAGCCACCACGGATGGCCCTGCCGGATGACGACCACGGCGGAGACCGCGCCGGTCAGTGCCACCACCGAGCCGACGGACAGGTCGATGTGCCCGCCGATGATCACGATGACCATGCCGATCGCGAGCACCAGGATGTAGGAGTACTGCAGGACGATGTTGGTGATGTTGCCCGGGCTGAGCGAGAGCCCGTCGGTCAGGAACGCGAAGAGCGCGACGATGACGACGAGGGCGACGAAGATGCCGCTCTGCCGCAGGTTGTTCATGATCAGCGTACGGGGGTCGCTGGTGCCGACGTGCAGTGCGGCGGCCGGAGCGCTCTCGGTCGGCCTCGGTGCCGCCGAGGAGGGCTTGGTGCTGGTCATCGGGCGGGTTCCTTGTCCTTCGCCATGAGTTCCATGAGCTTCTCCTGGGTCGCCTCGGCGACCGGCACCACGCCGGTGATCCGGCCCGTCGACAACGTGTAGATGCGATCGCACATGCCGAGCAGCTCGGGCAGTTCGGAGGAGATGATGATGACCGCCTTACCCTCGGCGACCAACCGGTTGACGATCGTGTAGATCTCGAACTTCGCCCCGACGTCGATGCCGCGGGTCGGCTCGTCGAGGATCAGCACGTCCGGATCGGTGAACAGCCACTTCGACAGGACGACCTTCTGCTGGTTGCCGCCGGAGAGCTTGCCGACCACGGACATCACGCTCGGCGCCTTGATGTTCATGTCGCGCCGGCTCGTCTCGGCGACCTTGATCTCCTCGTTGTCGTGCACCCACCCGAGGCGCGCGAGCTTGCGCAGCCCGGCGGAGGAGATGTTGCGCCGGATGTCCTCGATGAGGTTGAGCCCGAAGCGCTTGCGGTCCTCCGTCGCGTACGCGATGCCGTTGCCGATCGCCTCCGCGACGGAGCGTGCCTTGATCTCCTTGCCGTGCATGAACAGGCGGCCCGTGATGTCCCGGCCGTACGACCGGCCGAAGACGCTCATGGCCAGCTCGGTACGCCCGGCCCCCATCAGCCCGGCGATGCCGACCACCTCGCCGGCGCGTACGCCGAGGCTGGCGCCGTCGACGACGAGGCGGTCCTGGGTCGGGTGCCGCACCGACCAGTCCTCGATCCGCAGCACCTCCTCGCCGGGCGAGGAGACCCGGTCGGGGTAGAAGCTGTCCAGGTCGCGCCCGACCATGCCGCGGATGATCCGATCCTGGGTCACCTCGCCCGAGCCCATGTCGAGCCGCTCCACCGTCCGACCGTCCCGCAGCACGGTGGTCGAGTCGGCGATGGCGGTGATCTCGTTGAGCTTATGCGAGATCATGATGCAGGTGATGCCCTGCTCGCGGAGCCGGCGCATCAGATCGAGCAGGTGCGCCGAGTCGATGTCGTTGAGCGCGGCGGTCGGCTCGTCGAGAATGAGCAGCCGGACCTTCTTGGACAGCGCCTTGGCGATCTCCACCAGCTGCTGCTTGCCGACGCCGAGCTGGACGACCGGCGTGACCGCGTTCTCGTGCAGCCCGACGGACGACAGCAGCTCCGCCGCCTCGGCGTTGGTGCGGTTCCAGTCGATCAGCCCGTTGCGGCCACGGCGCTCGTTGCCGAGGAAGATGTTCTCGGCGATCGACAGGTACGGCACCAGGGCGAGTTCCTGGTGGATGATGACGATGCCGTGGTCCTCGCTGTCCCGGATGCCGCGGAAGTGCACCGGCTTGCCGTCGAAGAGGATCTCGCCGTCGAAGCTGCCGGACGGGTAGACACCC
>NZ_JBFBAO010000480.1:0-4334 GCF_040682255.1 Micromonospora sp. NPDC051296
GCACCGGTCACTGGCCAACGTGGTCTTCGTCGGCTCGGGCACCCAGCCCGGCGTCGGCGTCCCGATGGTGCTCATCTCCGGCAAGCTCGCCGCCGGCCGCATAACGGGGGAAGGCCATTGAGTGCGAGCAGCGCAGTCACGAATGAAGGATGGCTCTGATGTCCCTGTCGCGGGAGGGTCACCTGGTCGAACTGGTCGACGACGCGGGTCGCCCGATCGGCGAGACCACGGTAGCCGCCGCCCACCAGCCGCCCGGTCAGTTGCACCGGGCGTTCTCCGTGCTGCTCGTCGCGCCGGACGGTCGGGTGCTGCTCCAGCGCCGTGCCGCGGTGAAGACCCGCTTCCCGCTGCGCTGGGCAAACGCCTGCTGCGGTCACCCACTGCCCGGTGAGCCCCTGGCCGAGGCCGCCAACCGCCGGCTCCAGGAGGAACTGGGCGCCGGCCCCGTTCCGCTGACCGAGGTCGGGGTCTACGTCTACCGCGCCGAGGACCCGGCCACCGGGCGGATCGAGGTCGAGTACGACCACGTCCTGTGCGGCGAGTTCCACCCGGGCGCGCAGCTTCGCCCCGAGCCGGCGGAGGTCGCCGAGGTGCGCTGGGTGGACCTGGCGACGCTGATCGCCGAACTCGACGTCGATCCCGACGCGTACGCGCCGTGGCTGGGCGGGGTGGTGGACCGGCTGCTGCACCCGTCGGACCCGGCCGGGCTGCCCGCCGGTGACGCCCCGGAGCGGTCGGGTGGCCGATGAGGCGCTGAGCGCGGGGGCCGTCGCCCGGCGACTGGGCGTCGCGGTGACCACGCTGCGCACCTGGCACCAGCGGTACGGGCTCGGGCCCAGCCAGCACGTCCCGGGGCACCACCGGCGCTACACCGTGGGCGACCTGGCCCGACTGGAGGTCATGCGGCGACTCACCGCCGAGGGGGTCAGCCCGGCCGAGGCGGCCCGCTGGGCTCGGCAGGCACCCGACACGGTCCCCGGCGGCAGCACCGTCCAGGCCCGGTTGAGGAACACCCGCGACGGCGGTGGCACGACCATCCCGGTCGGCCGCGCCGGGCCGGCGGCCCGCGGGCTGGCCCGGGCCGCGATGCGGCTGGACGCGGCGGCGATCAGCGAGACGATCTCCCGCACCATCGCCACCGACGGGGTCGTCGGCACCTGGGACCGGCTGCTGCGTCCGGTGCTCGTCGGCATCGGTGAGCGGCACGCCGCGACCGCCGCGCTGATCGAGGTCGAGCACCTGGTGTCCCGGTGCGTCTCCACGGCGTTCGCCGCGGTCACCGCGGCCCGCCCCGCCACCGGGCCGCCCCGAATCCTGCTCTCCTGTGCCGACGAGGAGCAGCACAGCCTGCCGCTGGAGGCGCTGGCCGCGGCCCTCGCCGAGGCCGGCGTCGGCCACCGGATCCTCGGCGCCCGGGTGCCGGTGACCGCCCTGCTGGATGCGGTCGACCGGACCGGGCCGGCCGCCGTGATGGTCTGGTCGCACACCCGGGTCACCGCCGACCCGGCTCAGCTCACTGCCCTGCTGACCGCGCCCCGCCGACCGCTGTTGGTGCTCGCCGCCGGGCCGGGTTGGCAGGCCGACGCGCTGCCCGCCGGAGTGGTGCGCCCGATGGACCTGACCGAGGCGGTCTCGCTCGCCGTGACCATCCGCGACTCGCTGGACCGTCCGGCCGCGTCCTGACCGCTTTCGGGGTCCCGGTCGCACGACGAGGTCCTGGTCACACGACGGGGTCCGGACCGGTCGGCTCGGCACGGAGGGCGGTCGCCTCCTGACCCGCCGTGGACCCACCTAAAAGGGATGAACTAGCGTCAGGTTTGTCCGCGTACCCCGAACCCCTCTCGGGAGCGAACGATGCGTAACCGTGCCCTGCTCGCCTGCGCCACGGGCCTGGTCCTGCTGGTCGCCGGCTGCGGCGGTGGCGGCAGCTCGCCGCCGCCCAGCGCCACGCCCACCCCGGCCAGCCCACCGCCCTCTGCCGCCCTGCCGCCGGAGGCGGCCCCGTCGCCGACTCCCACCAGGCCGCCGAAACCCCCACTGCGGGCGCTGCCGGCCAAACTGCCGGCCGGCCTGGTCCGCACCACCGGGGTCGAGCAGGTGGCGCTCACCTTCGACGACGGGCCGGACCCGACCTGGACGCCGAAGGTGCTGGACCGGTTGAAGGCGGCCAAGGTCAAGGCCACCTTCTGCGTGGTGGGTACCCAGGTCCGCAAGCACCCCGAACTGGTCCGGCGGATCGTCCGGGAGGGCCACCAGCTCTGCAACCACAGCTGGAACCACGATTTCGACCTGGCCCGGCGGCCGGTCGCCGAGATCCGCGCCGATCTGGTCCGTACGAACAAGGAGATCCGGCGGGCGGTACCGGACGCGGAGGTGCCGTTCTACCGGCAGCCCGGTGGCCGGTGGACCGCCGAGGTGGTACGGGTCGCGAAACAGCTCGACATGCGGTCGCTGCACTGGACGGTCGACCCGCAGGACTGGGCCAAGCCGACCGCCGCCACGATCCGGAAGCGGGTGAAGCGCTCCGCCCGACCCGGTGCGGTGGTGCTGCTGCACGACGGGGGCGGCGACCGGTCCGCCACGCTCGCCGCCTGCCCGAAGTTGATCGCCGCCCTGAAGCGCGACCACGGCGTCACCAAGCTCCGCTAGACCCATCCTGACCTGCGGTTTTTCGCAGCCTTGCGGCTGGGGCCATACCGGTTTGGTCGTCCGGTGCGGCATCACGTATGCTTTCCAAGCCTCCGGCGGGGCCGGATGGGAGCAAGTCCGCTCAACGTTGCGAGTATGCAATGATGGCGGGGCCGCCCTCATCGTCTAGCGGCCCAGGACGCCGCCCTTTCAAGGCGGTAGCACGGGTTCGAATCCCGTTGGGGGCACGGTCCGGCTTCGGCCGGATGCAACAACAGCTAGGTCCTGTGGAGCAGTTGGAGTGCTCGCCGCCCTGTCAAGGCGGAGGTCGCGGGTTCAAGTCCCGTCAGGACCGCAAGCGCTGACGCCGCGCACCACGCGCGGCGTTCCGCGTATCGGGGCATGTGACCCAATCGGCAATGATCCCGCCGGCCGGGTAGCATGAGCCCAAGCACCACGGCCAGGTAGCTCAGTTGGTACGAGCGTCCGACTGAAAATCGGAAGGTCGGCGGTTCGACCCCGCCCCTGGCCACATAGCCTTTCGCCGGGCTTAGCAACGCCGACCAGCGATTCGCCGGTCGGCGTTTTGCTTTCGGCATGACTACCGCACCTATCTGTCTTCGCCCGACGCCGTCACGGAGCTGCTGCACCAGGCTGGGCTGGTCGTCACCGCGCGGCTGATCCAGGAGCCCGGCCCGGGCCTGAAGCGGCCGCAAGCCTGCCTCCTGGCCCGAAAACCCGAGTAGCGCTGCGTTTGGCTGGCGTTACCGAAAGCTGCGCACCCGGGCATCAGCCGGTATGGTCCGGGCCTATGGGACAGGGGATGGCCGATCCGACCGACATCCAACAGGATCATGAACGGTTCGCGCTCCGCAGCACCCTGCTCGTCCCCGCGTCCGCCGAGCAGGCGTACGACGTGTTCACCGGGAACCTCGCCGACTGGTGGGTGACCGAGTACACCTGGTCCGGGCCGGCCCTGCTCGCCGAGTTGGGCATGGAGCCCCGGGCCGGCGGGATGCTCTACGAAGTCGGCCCGTACGGCTTCCGCAACGACTGGGGACGGGTCCTGACCTGGGACCCGCCCCGCCGACTGGTCTTCACCTGGCAGATCGGCGCGGACCGCGCACCGGTGCCCGACCCGGCGCGGGCCAGCGAGGTCGAGGTGCTCTTCACCCCCGACGGGCCCGGCACGCTGGTCGAGGTCGTGCACCGGCACTTCGACCGGCACGGCACCGCCGCGGAGGGCTACCGGCAGGCGCTGACCGCGGGCTGGCACGAACTGCTCTCCCGGTACGCCGCAACAGTGATCCACGGCCCGGCATGAGGCGCCCGGGCCGGGTCGCCGCGCCGGCCGGCGGCGACGGTCAGGTGGCCCGGTGGCGCAGCGTGGCCACGGTCGAACCGGCGAGGGTGAGCAGGCACTCGGGCAACAGCCCGTCCGCCGCCGCCGCACCGAACAGCGCCTCGGCGGTGTCGAGGTCGGAGTTGGCGTACGCGCTGACGAAGCGGGCCACCCACCGGGCGTCGTACCCGGCCTGGTCGATGCCGGGGAATTCGAGCGCACAGGCCCCGGGCGGGCCCGGATCGCCGACCATCGTCGCGGCCAGGCACCACGCCACGTCGTACGCGCCGACGAGGCCGGCCCGGTCGACGACCGCATCGAAGGTTCCCACCACGGCGTCGGGGTCCCCGTCGAGCGCCGAGCG
>NZ_JBFBAO010000481.1:0-4310 GCF_040682255.1 Micromonospora sp. NPDC051296
CCTTGCCGCGCGTGGTGTTGCCGCTGATCACGCTGTCGTCCATCGGCAGCAGGCCCTGCACGGTGGAGATGCCACCGCCGGAGACCGTGGCGACGTTGTCGCGGACCGTCAGCTGCCGCAGCACCAACACCGCGTCGGAGTTGGCGAGTCCGCCGCCGACCTCCGCGCTGTTGCCGACGACGGCGGTGTCGAAGACCTTGGTACGCGCGGAGAAGCTGGCCAACCCGCCGCCCTGCCCCGCGTTGTTCCGCACGAAGGTCGAGGAGTAGACGTCCCCGGCCGCCCGGAAGTTGGCCAGGCCACCGCCGTAACTGACCGCGCTGTTGTGCCGGAACTCGGTGCGGTGCATGGCCATCACACCGCCGTTGAGCAGGCCCCCGCCCTTGCCCTGGGTGCCGGCGGCCCGGTTGCCGACCAGCGTGCTGTCGCTGATCTGGAGGTTGCCGTCGTTGAAGATGCCGCCACCGCCGCCCTCCGCGGACAGCGAGGTGCTGTTGGCGACGGTGACCCTCTCCACGACCGCCGTCGCGCCGTGCACGATGTGGATGCTGCCGCCCTCCGCCTTCGAACTGCCGTTGCGCAGGGTGACGTCGCGCAGGGTCAGCTCGCCCCCGTCGCGGACGGTGAAGAACCGGAAGTCCTCGGCGTTCACGCCCCGGACGATGGTGGCGCCGGAGCCCTCGATGGTGATCGCGTGGTAGATGACGGGCAGGCCCGCCTTGTCGTCGGCCGCGTTGCGCGGAGGCGCCTCGGCGTCGCCGGGGGTCTCCGCGGCGTCGTTGGCCTCCCGCGCGTCCCGGATTCCGCCGTCGTACTCGTCGGGCTGCTGGAACGCGTGGGTCAGGGTGTAGGTGCAATTCTCGGCCAGCCGCAGCGTGGCACCGCCCTCGGCGTTGGCGCGGACCAGCGCGGTGATGAGCCCGGCGGAGTCACAGGCCAACCGCCAGATCTTGTCGTCCGGCGGGCGCCCGTTGTTACCGGCGGGCCGGGTGGGCGCGCGCTCGGGTCCCTCGGCCGCCGCCTCGTCGGGCCAGTCGGCCGCGGCCTGCTCGGGGGTCTCATCGGCGTCGGGACGCTGCGGATCCTCCCCCTGATCCTCCGGTGCCCGGTCCGTGCCGGGCACCTCACTCGGCAACGTCGCTGCGGACTCGGCCGGGGTCGGCGCCGGACGGTCAGGCTCGGCGGCCGAGGCGGCGACGCCGGTCAGGCCCACCGCTCCGGCCACCAGGGTGCCCGTGACCAAACCACCGGCCAAGAACCAGCGGGACCGCCGTCGGGGTCGCGTCGACCCCCGGCTCCCTTGGTACGTGGACATCAGGTTCCTGCCTCTCGTACAGGTGAAATACGGCCGCACCAAAACGGGCGCGGAGCGGCTGACGTCGCGACAGCCACCAGAAGGAACCGTACGGTGACGAAAGGCCGATATCCGGCATACGTGAATAAGTACTCCATTCGCTTTCACATATCATCAGACCGGATTCCGGCCCCAGGTCTGTGCACAACGGCGTACCGGTAGCGGCCTCGAAGCAGGAAGGAGTCGGCCTTACGCCCCGGTGTCGGCCTAGCCGCCGACGTGGATGCCGGGTCGGCGGGCCGGATCGGGCTCGGACTTGCGCAGGATCTCCCGCACCACCGGCGGGGTGTCACCGCGCCCCAGGATCAGGTACCGCAGCAGGTGGGCGATCGGGTTCCCCTCCGACCACTCGAAGTGCGCGTGCGGGCGGACACCGGTGGCATCGCGCAGCGCCAGCAGGATCGCCGCGATCGCGTTCGGCGCGGCCGGGCTGCTGGCGCGCAGCACCCGGTACCCACCCACCTCGACGCCGCGTACCCGCAGCACGTGGCGAAACCCGGACGGGTCGACCACGTCGATCTCCAGGAAGAGCACGTCGGTCGCGCCCGGCACCGGGTTCAGCCCGCGCTGGGCCCGCTCCTTGATGGTGTACTCCTTGACCGCGCCGCTGCGCCGCTTGTGTGCGATCACGTGCAGCCGGCCGTCATGGGCCACCGAATCGGCGATGAACCGCCGGGCCGGCTCGTCGAACTCGACCCGCTCCGCCCGCAGTTCCGTGGTGCGGCTGACCCGGGACACCAGGGACACGGCGATGATGCCGAGGATGAACAGGCCGGAGATGGCGATCCCGTCCGGCTTGGCGATCACGTTCTCGACCAGCGCGTACAGCAGGACCACGGTGAGCACGGTGAAGCCGACGGCGACGCCACGCTGCCGGCGGCTGACCGCGGCGATCGCCACCGCCACCGCGGCGGAGACCATCATCGCCAGGATCCCGGTGGCGTACGCCCCGGCCTGCGCGTCGACGTCGGCCCGGAAGAGGACGGTCAACACGATGCAGACCAGCGTGTACACGATGACCACGGGCCGCACCGCCCGCGCCCACTCCGGCGCCATCCCGTACGAGGGGAGGTAACGCGGCACGATGTTGATCAACCCGGCCATCGCCGAGGCGCCGGCGAACCACAGGATGAGGACGCTGCTCACGTCGTACAGCGTGCCGAAGGCCTCACCGACCTGCTGGTGGGCGAGGTAGGCCAGGGCCCGCCCGTTGGCGGGCCCACCCGCGGCGAACTTCTCGGGCGGGATGAGCACCGTGGTGACGAAGGTGGTCGAGAGCAGGTAGACCGACATGATCAACGCGGCGACGGTGAGCAACCGCCGGGTGTTGCGGATCCGCGCGGCCAGCCGGGCCGGCGCGTCCGGCCCATGCCCGGCGACCAGCGGCATCATGCTCACCCCGGTCTCGAAGCCGGAGAGCCCCAGCACCAGCAACGGGAACGCCATCGCCGCGGTCAGCGCCACCTCACCCGGTCCGCCGCCCGCGCTCAGCGCCCCGGTCCAGCCCGCCAGCAGGCGCGGGTCGCCGGCGATCTCGATCAGCGACACCGCCACGATCACCGCGTTCAGCGCCAGGAAGACGGCGACCAGCGGGACGGCCACCGCCACGGCCTCCCGGAAGCCGAGCAGGAACACCCCACCCAGGATCAGCAGCAGCACCACCGTGACGACCACCGCGACGGTGGTGCCGCTGAACGCCTCCGGCAGGTACGGGTTCTGCAACATGTGCACGGTGGCGTCGGCCGAGGAAAGGGTGATCGTGACGATCCACGAGGTGGCCACGAAGCCGAGCAGGATCAACACGAAGATCTTGCCCCGCCAGAACGGCAGCAGCCGCTCCAGCATCGCCACCGAGCCCTGGCCGTGCGGGCTGTCCCGCGCCACCCGGCGGTACATCGGCAGCATGCCGAACAGGGTCAGTGCCACGATCAGCAGGGTCGCCAGCGGGGACAGCGCCCCGGCGGCCAGGGCCGCGATGCCCGGCAGGTACGACAGGGTGGAGAAGTAGTCCACGCCGGTCAGACACATGACCCGCCACCAGGCGTGCGACCGGGCCTGCCCCTCGGCGGTCTCCGGGCCGACCGGCTGCACCTGGTGCACGAACAGCCAGCGGCGCAGCCGGCTCTCCCGAGGGACGGGACCGGCCGGCACCCCCACCCGTTCGGGTACGGCGACGTGCCGGCCGGCCCGGTCACCCGGCCGGGTCGGATCCCGGGCGGCGCGCAGCGCGGGCTCCGGTGTGCCGGACACCCGACGACGGCGCCCCCGCCCCCGTCCCGGTCTGATCCCGTCCCCCATACCTGGCCCCGCGCTCAGCCACCGGCCGGCGCGGCCAGGGCGCGGGCCAGCGCGGCGGGATCAGCGACGGTCACCGTCATCCCGGGGTGACGCGGCCAGCCGCCGGGCAGCAGGGCGGGCACCGGTCGCACGAACCGGACGCAGAGCCCGCCGGCGGTGGTGCTGCCGAAGGTGACGCCCGCGTCGGCGCCGGACAGGTGCGGCCCGATCGCCCGCCACCAGCGGTACGGACCGCCGACCTCGACGCCGGCGACGTTCTCCCGGCGGGTGCGCAGCCGCCACGGCCCGAACCGTACCGCCAGGTCGTCGGCGTCGACCCGCACCCAGGCGGTCGACGGCCGGACCCCGAGCAGGGCCAACAGCGGGCGAAACCGCGAGTCGAAACGAAAGGCGAAGAGTTGCCCGGTCATCCCCGGGCTCCCCGGCCGGCGCGGTCACCGGGCCGTGCGGGGCGAGGTGGGGCGGCAGGGCGAGGCCGGGGCCGTGCGGCGGGACGGCGGCGGGACGCAGCGGTCATGGCCGCGGCGTACCCCGCAAGGGCCGGCCGACACCCCCCGGGCCGGCCGGCCCCTGTTCCCCCCGTGGTCACTATCCGGGCGATGACGCCCGGGCGGGTCGGACGCCCCCGCGCCCCGCCCCGGGGCGGGGCGCGGGGACC
>NZ_JBFBAO010000482.1:0-4303 GCF_040682255.1 Micromonospora sp. NPDC051296
TCCCACATCGGCAGCTCGCCGAGCCGGCGGCGCAGGCTCGCCCCGGCCGGGTCGATCCGCTCCTGGACCAGCTCCCGCACCATGGTCACGAAGCGCGGGTCGGTGCCGGGGGTGGCGGCGCGGACGAAGTCCAGGCCGAGTTGCTTGGCCGTGTCCAGCGCCTCGGTGTCGAGGTCCCACACCACCTCCAGGTGGTCGGAGACGAAACCGATCGGGCTGACCACCACGCCGGTGACGCCCTGCCCGGCGAGCGCGGCCAGGTGGTCGTTGATGTCCGGCTCCAGCCACGGCATGTGCGGCGGGCCGGACCGGCTCTGCCAGACCAGGTCGTACGGCAGGTCCGGGGCGGCCGCCGCGTGCACCAGCCGGGCCGTCTCGGTCAGCTGGGCGGTGTACCGGCCGCCGTGCGGGCCGGCGCTGTCGGCCATCGAGACGGGTACGGAGTGCGCGGTGAAGACGAGCCGGGTGCTGTCCCGCCGCGCCGGGTCGAGCTGGGCCAGCGCCGCCCGTACCGCGTCGACGTGCGGCTCGACGAAGCCCGGGTGGTCCCAGAACTGGCGCAGCTTCTCGATCGCCGGCGCGTCCGGGCCGACTGCCGCCCGGGCGGCAGTGATGTCCTCCTGGTACTGCCGGCAGGAGGAGTACCCGCCGTAGGCGCTGGTGACGAAGGCCAACGCCCGCCGTACGCCGTCGTCGCGCATCTGCGCCACGGTGTCGGCGAGCATCGGCTTCCAGTTCCGGTTGCCCCAGTAGACGGGCAGGTCGAGGCCATGGGTGGTGAAGTCCGCGCGGATCGCCGCGAGCAGTTCCCGGCACTGCTCGTTGATCGGCGACACGCCGCCGAAGTGCTGGTAGTGCTCGGCGACCTCGGCCAGCCGCTGCGGCGGGATGCCCCGCCCCCGGGTCACGTTCTGAAGGAACGGCAGCACGTCGTCCGGCCCCTCCGGGCCACCGAAGGACACCAGCACCACCGCGTCGTACGCCATGGGCCCATTCTTCCCGGTGCCCGGCGGCAGCCCGGCAACGCCCCCGGGTCCCGGCTGTTAACAGGGGCCCCCTGCTATACCGCAGGCGTTAAAAGGGGGCCCTTCCTTTCACCTAGGCGCCGATGGCGTGGTAGCCGCCGTCGACGTGCACGATCTCGCCGGTGGTGGCCGGGAACCAGTCCGACAGCAGCGCGAGGCAGGCCCGGGCGGCCGGCTCCTGGTCGGTGAGGTTCCAGCCCAGCGGGGCCCGCTCGGCCCAGGCGTCCTCGAACTGCTCGAAGCCGGGGATCGACTTGGCGGCCATGGTGCGCAGCGGCCCGGCGGAGACCAGGTTGCTGCGGATGCCCTGCTTGCCCAGGTGCATGGCGAGGTAGCGGGAGGCGGACTCCAGCCCGGCCTTGGCCACGCCCATCCAGTCGTAGACCGGCCACGCCTGGGTGGCGTCGAAGGTCAGCCCGACCACCGAGCCGCCCGGCGACATCAGCGGCAGCGCCGCGACCGCGAGGGACTTGTAGGAGTAGGTCGAGACGTGCAGCGCGGTCGCCACGTCCTCCCAGGAGGCGTCGAGGAACCCGCCGCCGAGGCAGCTCTGCGGGGCGAACCCGATCGAGTGCACCACCCCGTCGAGGCCGTCGACGTGCTCCCGGACCTTGTCGGCCAGCCCGGCGAGGTGCTCGGTGTTGGTCACGTCCAGCTCGATCACGGGCGCCGGCTCGGGCAGCCGCTTGGCGATCCGCTCCACCAGCGAGAGCCGGCCGTACCCGGTGAGCACGACCTGGGCACCGTTCTCCTGGGCGAGCTTCGCCACCGAGAAGGCGATCGAGGCATCGGTGATGACGCCGGTGACGAGCAGCCGCTTACCGGCCAGCAGTCCGGACATTACGCTCATTCCTCCGTGGCAGGTGGGGTCGGGGCGCAGGCGCCGCGCGGTCCAGGTTGCAGAAGATTCAGTGGCCCATGCCCAGGCCGCCGTCGACCGGGATGACCGCGCCGGAAACGTAGCCGGCGCTGTCGCCGGCCAGCCAGGTGACCACCGCGGCAACCTCGTCCGGGCTGGCCATCCGGCCGGCCGGGATCGACTTGAGGATCTCCGCCTTGCGCTCCGCGGTCAGTACGGCGGTCATGTCGGTCTCGATGAAGCCGGGCGCGACCACGTTGGCGGTGATGTTGCGGGTGCCCAGTTCCCGGGTGATCGAGCGGGCCACCCCGACCAGGCCGGCCTTGCTGGCCGCGTAGTTGACCTGGCCGGCGCCGCCGGACAGGCCGACCACCGAGGAGATGAAGATCATCCGGCCCCACTTGGCCCGCAGCATCTTCGCCGAGGCGCGCTTGGCGCAGCGGTACGCGCCGGTCAGGTTGGTGTCCAGCACCCGGGTGAACTGCTCCTCGGACATCCGCAGCAGCAGCGTGTCGTCGGTGATGCCGGCGTTGGCGACCAGCACCTCCACCGGCCCCAGCTCCGCCTCGACCGCGGCGAAGGCGGCGTCCACCGACTCGGCGTCGGTGATGTCGCACTGCACGCCGAACAGACCGTCCGGCGCCCCGCTGCCCCGGTGGGTGATCGCCACCCGGTCACCCTGCTTGGCGAAGGCCTGCGCGATGGCCAGACCGATCCCGCGGTTGCCGCCGGTAACCAGCACAGTTCGAGACACGGTGCGTCCTCTCCAAAGATCGCTGCGGGTTGGAGACTAGGCGCTACCGCACGGTAATCACTAACCCGCCCCACGTCATACCGGGGTACGACCCGGTGGATCACCCTGCGGTCGCACGACAGGAGCACCCGGCCGAACTACCCTGCCGGGGTATGGACCGCAGTACCGTCCGTCGCGCCCTGGCGGCCCTACGTCGCACCGTGGCCGGGCCGGACTATCCCCCCGTCCGGCTACCACTGGACCGGCTACGTTCCCGGCCCCGCACGGCGGCCGCCCTCCGGACCCTCGGGCTACTGGCCCTGCTCGGGCTGACGCTGATCGGCACGGAGTACCTGCGCGACGCGCGCAAGCTGACCATCGCCACCGCCCTGCTGCTCTCGGCCCTGACTGTCGCACCACTGCCGATCCTGCTCACCCGACCGCTCTGGGCCTGGCGGATCATGTTCGTCGGGCTGCTGTTCGGCACGTTCAACCGGTGGCCGTGGGACGACTGGCCGTGGAGCCCGGTCCAGATCCTGGTCAGCCTGCTCGTGCTGATCGTGGTGGCCACCCGGGTCGACCGGCTCGTGCTCGCCTGGGTCGGGCTGTTCAGCCTCATCCCGGTCTGGATCTTCGTGCCACCACGCAACCAGGTCGGCGTCAGCCTGCTGTTCGTGGCGCTGCTGCTCGTCGGCGACCTGGTGCGGCACAACCTGCTGGCCCGGCGGGCGCTGGCCGAGCAGGCCGAGCTGAGCGAGCTGGAGCAGGCCCGGCGCGCGGTGCTGGAGGAACGCACCCGGATCGCCCGGGAGCTGCACGACGTGGTCGCGCACCACATGTCGATGATCGCCGTGCAGGCGGAGACCGCGCCGTACCGGCTCGACGCCGTACCCGAGCCGGTACGGTCCGAGTTCGCCGCCATCGCCGACTCCGCCCGGGCGGCCCTGACCGACATGCGGCGGCTGCTGGGCGTACTGCGCAGCGAGTCGGAGGATCCGCAGACCGCGCCGCAGCCCGGCCTGGCGGAACTGCCCGCACTGGTGGCCGCCGCCCAGCGGGCCGGCATGACGGTGACCCTGAGCACCGACATTCCCGCCGAGCCGTCGACGCCGGTCGGGCTGGCCGCGTACCGGATCATCCAGGAGGGCCTGGCCAACGCCGCCCGGCACGCGGCCGGCGCCGCGGTGCGCGTCAACGTGCGGGAACTGGCCGGCGGGCTGGCGGTACGGGTGGTGAACTCGGGCGGGGGCAGCCCGGCCGGGCCGGACGCACGCGGCGGCGGGCAGGGGCTGACCGGCATGCGGGAACGGGCCATCGCCCTCGGCGGCACCTGCGTCGCCGGGCCCACCAGCGACGGCGGCTACGCGGTGGAGGCGCTGTTGCCCGGCGACCGGGAGGACGGGACACCATGATCCGGGTGCTGATCGCCGACGACCAGGCGATGGTCCGGCAGGGCTTCGGCGCGCTGCTGGCCGCCCAGCCGGACCTGCTGGTGGTCGGCGACGCCGCCGACGGCGCGCAGGCGGTCGCCGAGGCCCGCCGGCTCGACCCGGACGTGGTGCTGATGGACGTGCGGATGCCGGTGCTCGACCTCGCCGAGTTCTTCTCCCCCGCCGACGTGGCCGCCGACGACGCGTTGCAGGCCGAGCTGGCCGCGCTGCGCGAGGACCTCGCGCCGGCCTGGCT
>NZ_JBFBAO010000483.1:0-4284 GCF_040682255.1 Micromonospora sp. NPDC051296
CCGACGACACCAACGCCGAATGGATCGACGCCTGCGACAGATACACCCGCCGGCCACCAGCCGCCCGCCCCAGCTCCGCCGCCCCCGGCGGCTGCGGCACCGGCCACGTCGACTCGTCCCAGCCGTGCCCCAGCACCACCGCGTCCGCCGGCAGCCCGGCCGCGAACGCCGCCACCGCGTCCAGCAGCTCCCCGGCCGACCGCACCCCGGACAGGTCCAGCCCCGACAACGCCAACCCGGTGTCACTGACATGCACGTGCGCGTCCACGAACGCCGGCGTCACCAGCGCCCCATCCAGCTCCACCACCCGGTCCGCGGCCGGCGCCTCCGAATCAGCACCCAACCAGGCGATCCGCCCGTCCCGGACCAGCAGCGCCGTCGCGGACGGAACCGCCGGGCAGTGCAACACTCCACCGCGGTACAACGTCGAGGGGTTGTTCATCATGACCTCAGTCTGCCGCCAGCCGGGCCTCGAACAGCCCACGCACCCCCGGCTCGCCGCGCAGCAACCCCAACGCCAGCTCCGCGTGCCCCGGCACGTACCCGTTACCGACCAGCATCGTCACGTCCGCCGCCAGGCCCTCCGCCCCCAGCGCCGCCGCCGCGAAACTCGTCGCCATCGAGAAAAAGATCACCGTACCGCCGTCCGCGGTCGCCAGCACCGCCCCGTGCTCACAGCCCGGCACGTCCACACAGACCACGGTCACGTCCGCCGGCACCCCCAGCGCCGAGGTCACCGCCGTGGACAACGCCACCGGATCCCGAGCGTCGGCCAGCGCCACCGCGTCAGCCAGACCCGCCGCCACCAGCGCGTCCCGCTCGGCGGCCACCGGCACCACCCCGACCGTACGACCCGCCCCCGCCCGCCGCGCGGCAGCCAGCGACAACGAGCCACTCTTGCCCGCACCGCCGATCACCGCCACCGTGACCGGTCGGGCCTGCGGCTGCGCCGCCCGCTCAGCCACGTACCGCGACACCACCCGGGCGGTCAGCGCCGGCGCCCCGCACACGTCCAGCACCGCCAGGGACAGCTGCGGATCCAGGTCCTCCGGCAGCACCGCCGCGATCGACCGGGCGAACAGAATCGCCCACCCGTCGCAGGGCACCTGCTCGCTACGCCCGTCCCAGCGGGCCAGCCCGTCGGTCACCACCAGCGGGGTGAGCGTCAGCGACACCAGCGTGGCAACCCGCTCACCAGGCTTGAGCCCCAGCGGGGAACGACGGCCGGCCTCCTCGACCGTGCCGATCAGCATGCCGCCCGACCCGGTCACCGGGTTCTGCATCTTCCCCCGGTTGGAGATGATCTCGAGGACATCGGCCCGCACCGCGTCGCCGTCGCCACCGTGCTTCTCCCACAGCTGCCGGAAACTCGCCGCGTCCAGATTCAGCCGCTCGACCCGGATGCGCACCTCGTTGGGCGCGATCTCCTGCCGCGCGTCCAACCGCCAGGCGGCCTGTGGCAGCACCCCCGCCGGTTCCACGACGCGGTGCAGACCCACCGGTGACGTCACGCCGACCTCCCCCTCTCGGCCGCCTGAAGCCCTGACCTGGACTCGCGTGGCGGGAAAACTTCCGGCAG
The DNA here is from genome assembly GCF_040682255.1 of Micromonospora sp. NPDC051296. Lineage (NCBI taxonomy): Bacteria > Bacillati > Actinomycetota > Actinomycetes > Micromonosporales > Micromonosporaceae > Micromonospora > Micromonospora sp. NPDC051296. The sequence continues at coordinate 1,580 of NZ_JBFBAO010000483.1, forward strand.
ACTAATTTCTTCACCGGATATTTTCCAGTAGCCTTCGGCCCGCCGATCACCCAGGTCGGCCGATCACCCACCAAGCCAGAGGAGGGGCCGTGACCCAGACCCAACCGCCGGTGCAGACCATCCCGGCACCGCAGCCGGCCCCCGAAGCCACGCTCACCGGCCAGCCGTACGAATACCGCCGCAACCCGCTCGTCGAACCCGACTGGACCCGCTTCCCCGGCTGGCGCCACGTCACCCGCGACCAGTGGGAGAACGCCCAGTGGCAGCGCGTCAACTGCGTCAAGAACATCAAACAGCTGCGCACCGTGCTCGGGGACACCGTCGACGAAAGCTTCTACGCCGACCTCGAAGCCGACCAGCGCGCCCTGGCGACCATGTCGATGCTGGTACCGCCGCAGATGATCAACACGATGGTGCCATTCGCCCCGCTGACCACCGAGGCGTTCCTCGCCGACCCGATCCGGCGCTACATGATCCCGGTCGCCTCCGACCGGCGCACCGACTGGCCGTCACACCCGTACGCCAGCCGCGACTCGCTGCACGAACACGACATGTGGGTCGCCGAGGGCCTCACCCACCGCTACCCCACCAAGGTGCTCGCCGAGCTGCTGTCCACCTGCCCGCAGTACTGCGGGCACTGCACCCGGATGGACCTGGTCGGCAACTCCACCCCCGCCGTCGACAAGCTCAAGCTCACCCTCAAGCCGGTCGACCGGTACGACGCGCACATCAACTACCTGAAGGCCCACCCCGGCGTCCGCGACGTCGTCGTCTCCGGCGGTGACGTGGCGAACGTGCCCTGGCGCAACCTCGAGTCGTACCTGATGCGACTGCTGGAGATCGAGACCATCCGCGACATCCGGCTCGCCACCAAGGCCCTCATGGGTCTGCCCCAGCACTGGCTCCAGCCCGACGTCGTCGAGGGCCTCGAACGGGTCGCCCGCACCGCCGCCCGGCGCGGGGTCAACCTGGCCATCCACACCCACGTCAACCACGCCCAGTCGATCACCCCGCTGGTCGCCAAGGCCGCCCAGACCGCCCTCGACGTCGGCGTACGCGACGTACGCAACCAGGGCGTACTCATGCGCGGAGTGAACGCCACCAGCACCGATCTGCTCGACCTCTGCTTCGCGCTACAGGGCGAGGCCGGCATCCTGCCCTACTACTTCTACATGTGCGACATGATCCCCAACGCCGAGCACTGGCGGGTCCCGGTCTGGCACGCCCAGCAGCTCCAGCACGACATCATGGGCTACCTGCCCGGCTACGCCACCCCACGGATCGTCTGCGACGTGCCCTTCGTCGGCAAGCGTTGGGTCCACATGATCACCGAGTACGACCGTGAGCGCGGCATCTCCTACTGGACGAAGAACTACCGCACCTCCATCGAGTCCGCCGACCTGGAGGCGCTCAGCAAGCGCTACGCCTACTACGACCCGATCGACACCCTGCCGGAGGCAGGCCAGCAGTGGTGGCAGACCCACCGCGACGACTGACCTCGGCGCCACCTCTTCCCAAGTTGCGGCCCCGGTGCAGGAATGCACCGGGGCCGCCGCCTACGTGACGACCGGTGACCGCCACGCGTAGCTGTGGCGGTCACCGGTTGAAGGCGTCCTTGGCGTTGCGCCCAGCGGACTTCATGTTCTCGCCGGCCTGCCGCGCCCGCGCCTCACTCTGCTCGGTGGCGCCCTCGGCCCGCATCCGCTCGTTGTCGGTCATGTCGCCGATGCGCTCCTTGGCGGCGCCGCTCATCTGCTCGACCTTGTTCTTGGCCTTGTCGGTGAAGCTCATGTCGCCTCCTCTGCTCCGCCGGCGGGGCGAGTCAGCCCCTCTCTTTCGGTGTCCCCCTGACTCGTGGGTCAAAACCTGCGCCAGCGGTCACATCGCGTATCGCGTCCTAGGAAGCTAGGTGATCGGGGTTGTCGCCGGGCTGGTTAACTGGACGGATGGGACAGATCCTGCTGATCCGGCACGGTGAGACCACCTGGAGCGCCAGCCGCCGACACACCTCGTACACCGACCTGGAGCTGACCCCCGACGGTGAGCGCCAGGCCCGCATGCTCGGCCCCGCCCTCGCCGACCAGCGGTTCGCCGCAGTGCTGACCAGCCCGCGCAAGCGGGCGCTGAATACCGCGCAACTGGCCGGGCTGACCGTCAGCGACACCGACGAGGACCTGGTCGAATGGAACTACGGTGCGTACGAGGGACGCACCACCGCCGAGATCCACGCCGAGCATCCGAGTTGGAACGTGTGGACCGACGGGTGCCCGGGCGGGGAATCCCCCAGCGAGGTCGGCGAGCGCCTCGACCGCCTGCTCACCCGGCTGCATCCGCTGCTGGACCGGGGTTCCGTCGCCCTGGTCGGACACGCACACTCGCTGCGCGTGCTGGGTGCCCGGTGGATCGGTCTGCCGCCCTCGGCCGGCGGGCTGCTCCGCCTGGACACCGCCACCCTCAGCCTGCTCGGCCACGAGCACGGGCGGCGGGTCATCCTCCGGTGGAACCAGCCAACTCCCCCACCAGCCGACACCGAATCGACGGCTCGGCACTGATCTTCGACCGCCGGGTCACGGCCGGAGGAACAGCCAACACAAACGCCCGGCTCCGGTTTCAGCCTCGCCGGCCGGCAACACCCCATCGGCTACCACCTCGCAGGCCGACGCGTCACCATCCACCTCGACCGCGGCGTCCTGCACCTGCTCGAC
>NZ_JBFBAO010000484.1:0-4262 GCF_040682255.1 Micromonospora sp. NPDC051296
GGTCGGCCTGCTCACCGACGGATTCGACCACGCCGACCCGGTGGTCTGCCGGCTCTTCCCCGAGGTCTACCCGGACGATGCGCCGGGGACCGCGGAGTTCCGCCGGTACACCGAGGGCGATCTGAAGACCTCCAAGATCGACCAGGCCGGGGCGATCCTGGCCGCGCTGCCCGGCGACGGCAGCGGGGAGGTACGGCTGGACGCCGAGGCCGCCGAGGCGTGGCTGCGGGCGCTCAACGACGCCCGGCTGGCGATGGGCGTACGGCTGGAGATCAAGGACGGGACGGATCTGGGTGTGGAGCTCGACGACGCGGTCGCCGAGGACCCGACCTCCAGCCGGGTGTTCCAGCTTTCGGTCTACGCCTATCTGGGCTATCTCCAGGAATCCCTGCTCAACGCCTTGATCGACTGAGTGTGACCACCGCCGCCTCGCGGTTGGCCGCCGCTGGGCGCTAGGCTTGGCGGCGTGCTGAGCATCGACCGGTCGATCGTCGACGCGATCGTCGCCCACGCCCGTCGGGATCACCCCGACGAGGCCTGTGGTGTGGTCGCCGGTCCCGTCGGCAGCGACGCCCCGACCCGGCACATCCCGATGGAGAACGCCGCCCGCTCGATGACGTTCTACGAGTTCGACTCGATGGAACAGCTGCGGGTGTGGCGTGAGATGGACGACCGGGACGAGGAGCCCGTCGTCATCTACCACTCGCACACCGCCACCGAGGCATTCCCGTCGCGTACGGACGTCTCCTTCGCCGGTGAGCCGGGCGCGCACTACCTGCTCGTCTCCACCCGCGAGCCCGACACGGAGGAGATCCGCTCCTTCCGCATCGTGGACGGGGTGGTGACCGAGGAGCCGGTACGAATCCTCGACGCCGGGGTGGATCCGCACGCCGTGCAGTCCTACATGTTCGGGCAGAGCCCGGCGACGGTCGACTACGAGTGTTCGGGTCGCTGACCTTCTCAGCCCCGCACACCCTTTCCCGTCACCGAGCACACCCGATCGAGGAGTACGACACCATGGCCATCGAGGTTCGCATCCCCACCATCCTGCGCAGCTACACCGGCGGCGCGAAGGTCGTCGAGGGCGGCGGCGACACCCTGGACGACCTGCTCACCGACCTGGACTCCCGGCACGCCGGGCTGCGCGGGCGGCTGGTCACCGAGGCCGGCGCGCTGCACCGCTTCGTCAACGTCTACGTCAACGACGAGGACGTGCGCTTCCTCGGCGCGCTGGACGCCAAGCTGTCCGACGGCGACAGCGTCACCATCCTGCCCGCCGTGGCCGGCGGCGCGTTCGGCTTCGCCGCCGCCGCGGCGTTCGCGCAGCACACCGCGCCCGTCGCCGCGAGCTGAGGCGGCCGCGATGGCGCGGTACGAAAGCCTGCTGGACGCCTGTGGCGGGACCCCCCTGGTGGGGCTGCCCCGACTGTCGCCGACGGTGCCCGACGGGGCGCCGCCGGTGCGGCTGTGGGCGAAGCTCGAGGACCGCAACCCGACCGGCAGCATCAAGGACCGAGCCGCCCTGTTCATGGTCCGGGCCGCCGAGGCGGCCGGCCGGCTCCGACCGGGCGACACCATCCTGGAGCCGACCAGCGGCAACACCGGCATCTCCCTGGCCATGGTGGCCAAGCTGCGCGGCTACCGCCTGGTCTGCGTGATGCCGGAGAACGTCTCCACCGAGCGGGTGCAGCTGCTCCGGATGTACGGCGCGGAGATCATCTTCTCGCCGGCGGCCGGTGGCTCCAACCAGGCGGTCGCCACCGCCAAGCAGATCGCCACCGAGCACCCGGACTGGGTGATGCTCTTCCAGTACGGCAACGAGGCGAACGCCCGGGCGCACTACGAGACGACCGGCCCCGAGCTGCTGCACGACCTGCCGACGATCACCCACTTCGTGGCCGGGCTGGGCACCACCGGCACCCTCATGGGCACCGGACGATACCTGCGCGAGAAGGTCGAGGGCATCCAGATCATCGCCGCCGAGCCGCGGTACGGCGAGCTGGTCTACGGCCTGCGCAACATCGACGAGGGATACGTCCCGGAGCTGTACGACGCGACCGTGCTCAACCGGCGGTTCTCGGTGGGCACCCGCGACGCGGTGCTGCGTACCCGGCAGCTGGTGGAGGTGGAGGGCCTCTTCGTCGGCTTCTCCACCGGGGCGGTCCTGCACGCGGCGCTCGCCGTGGCGCACGAGGCGGTGCGCGACGGCCGCCGCGCCGACGTGGCGTTCGTGGTCAGCGACGGCGGCTGGAAGTACCTCAGCACCGGGGCGTACGGCGGCACCCTCGCCGACGCGGAGGACGCCCTGGAGGGTCAGCTCTGGGCCTGACCACTTTGGCGAGCGACATCACGAGGGCCACCGGCACGTCGCCGGTGGCCCTCGTCGCGTCGGTCCGCCCGGACCGGCCACTCCGGCAACTCCGAGTCGATCGGACGGCCGAACCGGGTGTCACGTTGATGACAACTTCCAGCAGATCATTCTTGCCTCTGCGCAGGCGGGCGTAGGCTGCGCAGCGTGGCGTACGCGTCGGTAGTGATCACCGCCGGAGCGGCGGCCGGCACGATTACTACCTACCGTGACAGCGAGACAACTCGATGCGACTGACCGTCCTGGGCTGTGCGGGCAGCTTCCCCGGACCCGAGTCCCCCTGCTCGGCATATCTGGTCGAGGCCGAGGACTTCCGGCTCCTGGTCGACTTCGGCCCGGGCTCGCTGTCCACCCTCCAGCGCTACGCCGGGCTGCACGCCCCGGACGCCATCCTGCTGACCCACCTGCACTGCGACCACATCCTCGACGCCGCGTCGTACGTGGTGGTGCGGCGGTACGCCCCGGACGGCCCGTACCCGCCGTTGCCGGTCTACGCCCCAGCCGGAGCCCCGGACCGGCTGGCCGCCGCGTACGGGCAGGAGGACAGCACGGTCGAGGACGTCTACCAGTTCTACGCGCTGCAACCCGGCACCTTCCCGATCGGCCCGTTCAGCGTCACCGTCGACCGGGTGCTGCATCCGGTGGAGACCTACGGCGTCCGGCTGGAGCACGCCGGCCGCGCGCTCTGCTACTCCTCGGACACCGCCCCCTGCGAGGCGCTGCTGCGCCTGGCCCACAACGCCGACGCCTTCCTCTGCGAGGCCAGCTACCTCGACGGCGTCGACAACCCGCCGGACCTTCACCTCACCGGTCGGGAGGCCGGCGAGGCGGCGGCCAAGGCCAACGTCGGGCGGCTGCTGCTGACCCACCTGGTGGCCGCCTGGGGCAGCGAGGCGCACACCGTCGCCGCCGCCTCCGCCGCGTACGCCGGCCCGCTGGAAGTGGTCCGCCCCGGCGCCAGCTACGACATCTGACCAGCCAGTACTGTTCGCCGGCCGGTCAGCCGGGCGTTTCCTGAATCTTCGCTGTGACCAGCACGGTGGGGGCATGCGGATCGCCATCGTGACCGAGTCGTTCCCACCGGACGTCAACGGTGTCGCGCACTCGGTCGTGCGGGCCGCCGAGCATCTCGTCGCCCGCGGCCACCAGCCGTTGGTCATCGCGCCGGCCCCGCCCGGGGCGCACCGGCGGGACACCGATCGGTTCCCCTACCCGGTGGTCCGCATCCCGAGCGTGCCGCTGCCGCGCTACCAGGGCTTCCGGCTCGGCGTGCCGACCAACAACCGGCTGGCCGGGGTGCTGCTGGAACACCAGCCCGACATCGTCCACCTGGCCAGTCCGTTCATCCTCGGCGCGCGGGCCGCCGTGCTGGCCGACCGGCACCGGCTGCCCACCGTCGCGGTCTACCAGACCGACGTCGCCGCGTACGCCCGCGCGTACCGGGTCGGCTGGGGCGAGGCGGCGGCCTGGCGGCGGCTGCGGGAGATCCACAACTCGGCGCGACGCACCCTGGCCCCCTCCACCCGTGCCGCCGCCGATCTGGTCGCCCACGGCGTGCAGCGGGTCTGGCTGTGGCGCCGCGGCGTCGACGCCGAACGCTTCCACCCCGACAAGCGCTGCCCGAGCCTGCGCCGGGCACTCGCCCCCGACGGCGAACTGCTGGTGGGCTACGTCGGCCGGCTCGCCCCGGAGAAGCGGGTCGACCTGCTGGCCGCCACCGCCCAACTGCCCGGCGTCCGGGTCGTGGTGGTCGGCGACGGGCCGGCCAGCCGGCAGGTGGCCCGGGCGGTGCCGCAGGCCCAGCTCCTCGGCGTACGGCACGGCGAGGACCTGGCCCGCCTCTACGCCAGCCTCGACGTGTTCGTGCACACCGGACCGCACGAGACCTTCGGCC
>NZ_JBFBAO010000485.1:0-4226 GCF_040682255.1 Micromonospora sp. NPDC051296
CTTCTGGGTCTTCTCGTCGCCGGCGGTGGCGGAGAAGTAGGCGATCTCGTCGCAGGCCACCAGGATCTGCCCGAACACGTCGTGGGGGCCGATCTTCCGGCGGCGGTGGGCCTTGAGGAACGTGTAGCGGTTGTCCATGACGGTCTGCACCCGGTAGAGGGTGCGGATGGCGTGGTGGATGTCCGGGCCGACGAACACGTCGCAGGCGTCCTCCCACAGCCCGAGTTCGACCTGCTTGCCATCGAGCAGGCACAGCCGCACATCCGCGCACAGCGCCGCATGCCCCACGATCGTGTTCAGCAGCGACGACTTGCCGGAGCCGGGTTCACCGCCGATGAGGATGTTGCGGTAGATCATCGGCAGGTACACCGGCTGACCGAACTCATCAATGCCGAGGAACACCGGATCGAAGATGGACAGCCCCGCGCCGACCGGCACCGTGTCCGGCGGATCCGGGTGCGCGTGGGTGGGAAGTTCCAGAGTGTCGGTGAGGTCCATGGTTGGGCTCCCAGGGGATGGGTTGACACGTACGTGTCAGGAACGGGGAAGGGGAGGGTGGCGCGGACGCTCGACCCGTGATGGGTGCTCGGTCCGCGCCGTCCCTGGTGATTGGTGGTTAGGCGTAGTCGGAGGGGTCGAACCCGGACGGGCTCGCGGTATCCGTGGTGGGGTTGCGCGGCTTGCGCGGCCGAGGCGTGTCAGCCGGTACGGTGACCGGCTGGTCCGGCACGTCGGGCAGGTCCAGGCCGACAGGCGGCATGCCCGGAGACGTCGGGGCGTTGGACGGCATGTCCGCCGGCACGTAGTCCGGCAGCGGCGACACGATCGTGTGCGCCAAGGGTTCGCGGCGGGTGATGTCCACCCGGACCAGCGCCGCGTACTTACGGGAAGCGCGCATCACGCGGACCTCGTTGGCCCAGCAGGCCACGGCCAGCTTCTGCACCTGGCCGTCCTGCTCCAGGTCCCGCAGGGACAGGCCGGGGCGTAGCCACACCCAGACCCGTTCCCCGGCCGGGGTCGGTCGGGCGAGCAGGATCAGCGGTAGCGAGCCGTGTCGGTTCGTGGCGATGAACGCCGCGAAACACAACCGCAGGCGGTGCCGCACGATCAGGCACCACGTCCAGGAGACGATCTGACGGCGGGCCGGGCCGATCGCGGCCGGCAGGCCGACGACCAGGGCGACGATGAGCAGCGACAGCCACATGGGTGTTGACTGCATCAACACGACCCAGCCGTACACGAGGCCGAGGCCGAGCACGATTTCCGGCAGCCAGTGCCAGAAGACGCGCAGCACCGGCCACGCCACGATCAGCGCGAACACGACCGCGCCCAGGACGACGCCGAGCAGGACGCCGGCCAGGGCACCCAGGATCGGGTGCAGGTAGTGCGAGGCCACCGTTGCGGCGAGCAAGCCGACCACGGCGGAGGTGACCCAGAAGGCGATGATGGCCCGACGGCGGTAGGAGCGGGCAATCGGAGCCTCAACGACAGTGACAGTCCCGTTGTGGTTCGACCAGCCGAACGGGGACCGCGAACTAGACTTGCGCACGACAAGTCCTCCCTACCTGTAGGGAACGGATTTGTTGACAGGACGCGGGGTCGCAGACGACGCCAATCAACGGTGACCCCGTGTCCACCCATCAGCAGCAGTGCAGATGTGGAGCCGGTCGTGGGGACCGGGTACTACTTGGTGTCGGTGTCCAGCGGACGCAGACCCGCCGCGCGGAACGCGACCCCGGAACGCACCTTGCCGTCCCGGTCGTTGACCCAGGGCAGCGCCTCCAGGTCCACCGGCAGCACCGGCTGACGCACCGCCACCGGCGGCACCACCGGGCTCACCACGGTCACGTTGATGACCTCCGCGCTGCCCTCCGACAACGCGTACAGGTGCACCGTCCACATCGGCTGCTTCGACTCCCGGTCGAACTTCTGCTGACCGTTCTGGTCCAGCTTCGGCACCGGGTTCACCGACACCTCGTACGACACCCGCGAGGTGTCCAGCATCAGACGTCCCATGACTGACTCCCTTCGATTTGGGCGCGCTCACCTTGAGCGACTGCCCACCGTGCCGTTCTCGCCGCTTCGGTCTTGGGCGACGGATTCGATGACAAGAGCATCGCGCGGATGAAGGGGACGGGTTCACCACGCACTGTAGACAGCCGAGGGACGACTTTGTTAGAGTAAGTCGTCCCTCCTAATCGTCCCGATCGCGCGAGGAGCCCACATGCGGAACGACCGTCTGCGCGAGGCGATGCTAAATCGCGGAGTAACCCTTCCCATGCTGGCAGAGCATGTCGGGGTTGACCCAAAGACGGTGGAGCGCTGGGTCACTCAAGGACGCATCCCGTATCCGCGCTACCGTCGGCCGATAGCCCGCCTGTTGAAACAGAATGAGACTTACCTCTGGCCGGATGCTGTGACGGCAAAGCGAAAGACCGAGTTGGCGAAGTCCGAGCTAGTTACCGTCTACCCTCGGCGGAGTGCCGTGCCCAACGACCTGTGGCGGGACTTCATGGATCAGGCAGCTGAACGAGTGGACATTCTCGTATACGCCGGCCTATTCCTCGTGGAACAAGACCGGAGGTTCACCGACAAGCTCCGAGCGAAGGCGGAAGATGGGGTGCAGGTTCGTGTGCTGCTAGGCGACCCGACTTCTCCCGAGATCGAGCGCCGAAGCTTGGACGAGAGTGTCTCGGGGGTGATGGCTTCGAAAATCCGGCAAGTAATGGACCGGTACGCGGAGGTGCGAGATGTTCCGAACGTAGCCGTTCGGTTTCATTGCACGACCCTGTACAACTCCATATACCGTTTCGATGACCAGATGCTTGTCAACACTCACGTCTACGGGCTGCCAGCGCCACACGCGCCTGTGTTGCACCTCCAGCAGCTATCTGGCGGAGAGTTCTTCGAGACCTACGCAGACAGCTTCGACCGGGTTTGGCAGACCGCCACGTCCGATTGGCCGAGCGCTGTGGCACGCTAGCAGGCATGGCCAGGAGAGATCATTACTACGATCCCGCAGCCCCGCAGGCCAACAGCATTGTTGTGGCCGTGACGGTGTTTGCGCAGGACGATGAGGGCCGCGTCCTGTTGATCCACCGCACCGACAACAGCCTGTGGTCACTGCCCGGCGGGACCCAGGAGGTCGGCGAGAACATCAGCAGCACCGCAGTACGCGAGACGCGCGAGGAAACCGGCCTGGAGGTGGAGGTTACCGGGTTGGTCGGGGTCTACAGCAACCCAAACCATGTCGTGGCCTACGACGATGGCGAGGTGCGACAACAGTTCGCAATCTGCGTTCGCGCCCGGACTGTCGGTGGAAACCTAACCGGCAGCTCCGAGTCTGCGGACGTGCGCTGGGTCCGACGAGAGGAACTGGACTCCTTGCCTATCCATCCGTCGACCCGGCTACGTATCTCGCACGGCTACGACCCCGACGCCAATCCCTACCTTGGGTGAAGTGAAGACAGTCGGCCCTCGGTACGCCGAACGGCAGCCAGGATCTCGGGCTCTGCCCTGGTAATGAAACGGGTCACCAGATGATCCGGGCCGTAGCGTGACCTGATCTCTGTCAACCGGTAAGAAGCATCGAAGTCTTGGCCGTCAGGTCCTGTCGTCATGTCGCAGTAGCAGAGCGCGTCGGTGGTGACGGACTCCTCGCGGGGGAATTCCTCGTGCAGCTCCGAGTCTAGGCCGCGCTCCATTGCTTCGAGCCAAGCGCAGGAATGATGAGCGACCAGGGCGGCAACGCGGTCATCAATCCCTTGAGTGCGAAGCCACCGCGCGCCGTCTAGGGAGTGGAAGCCGGTGGATACCAGGTCGGGGCTGTAGCCGACATCGTGCAGCCACGCAGCCACGGACAAGACTTGGCCGTCCGGTGAGTCCAGGAGTTCGCATATCCGTTCCGCTTTGGTCCCTACTGCCTGAACGTGACTCCACCGACGAGGCAAGGCGTCTTCGAGTAAGTCCTGAGCGAGGGACCGCGCTTCAGGGATGGTCGGCAAAGTCATGCCAAGAGCCTACGGTCGATCACCAAAGATCGCTACGCGCGGGGACGGTTAAGCGATGGCGAGTTATCCGGGGTGGAGGGCTGTTCCCGAGGGGGTGTTTCTGAGTGTCCCGAGTGTCGGGTGTCGGGCTCCACTTGATGCGTTACGGATCGTTGTCACTTGATCCGTGACACGTCCGGCTAGACGATCTTGGGTCGTTCCTGCTTTCAGGCTACG
>NZ_JBFBAO010000486.1:0-4221 GCF_040682255.1 Micromonospora sp. NPDC051296
GCGCCGGCGTCCATCCACACGCCGTCGATCTGACCCACGCGCTGGAGGTAGTCGGACACGATGCTCTTGGTCTTGGCCGCGTCGCCGTCGGTGAACTCCACACCGGCCACGTCGAGCTCGCTGCCGGCGAAGATCTCGTTGGCGGCCGCCCACCGCTGCTCGAGCACGTCCACGCCGGGCAGGATGCGCAGGGCGAGGATCTTGCCGCCCGGCTTGACCTTCTCCTTCAGGAACTCCGCACCGTCGGCGCCGAAGGCGAAGCCGCCGATGGGGTGGATGAAGGTGACCGGACAGGTGGTGTTGACGCCCCGGTCGAACACGATCACCGGCACGCCGGTCGCGCACGCCTGCTCGACCGCCGGCGTCAGCGTGGCGGTGGTGTTCGGCGAGATGATGATCGCGGAGCAGTTCTTGGCCGCCAGCGACTGGATGTCACTGATCTGCTTGTCGTCCTTGGCCTCCGCGTCCAGCACGGTGAACGTGCTGATCTCCGGGTGCAGCTTCACCTCCTCCTGCATGGTCTTGTAGCCCACCTGCCGCCAGGGGTTGTTCACCGCGGCGTTGGAGAAGCAGAGGGTGTAGTTCCCGCCAGGCTTGGCGAACTTCGCGGTGTCGACCAGCTCCGGGGCGAGCATCTGCTCCCACGGCTTGCCGTCCGGGCCCTCCGGCGTGGCGCTGCGGAACGCCAGCTGGCGGTCGTATTCGGCCTGGTCGAAGAACTCCGACTTGGCGGCCTCCGAACTGGACGGCGAGTCGCCAGGGGTGTTGTCGGCGGGCAGGTCGCTGGAGCAACCGGCGAGCGCGAGCGCGCCCGCCAGGACCACCACGGACCATCTCTTGGTCATTATCGTTGATCTCCTTACTAGCTGCGCGGACATCAGGAGGAGGCGGGTTGCGCCGGTCGTACGCGGTCCCGCTGTTTCGGCCACAACCGCAGCCGTTGCCGCACACCGCCGCCGAGTGATGCGTAGGCGACGGCGACGATGATGATCACGCCCTGCACCGCTGACTTGAGGGCGCCGCTCACGCCGAGCAGGTTCAGCAGCGTGAACAGGGCCTCCAGGGACAGCGCGCCGGCGGCGGCGGCGACCACCGACCCCCGGCCGCCGCCGAGGAGCACGCCGCCCAGTACGACGGCGGTGATCGCCCGGAACTCCAGGCCGTTGCCGACCTGCGCCGAGACGCCGGCGAACCCGCCCAGCAGGATCGCGGCGACCGCGGCGAGCAGCCCGGACAGGGCGAAGGCGAGCAGCCGGAGCCGGTCCACCTGGCCGCCGGACAGTCGTACGGTGGCCTCGTTGTCGCCGACCGCCACCAGGGCCCGACCGGTGCCGCCGCGCATGAACAGCACCGCGGCGACCAGGATCGCCAGCAGGATGAGCACCGACCACGGGACCTCGCCGAGCAGCGGGACATCCACGGCGCCGCGCCCGAACATCCGGAACCCTTCGGACAGGGCGCCGCGGGGGGCACCGCCGGTCCACAGGAACGTCGCGCCGTCGAGCACGAGCAGCATGCCGAGCGTGACGATGAACGACGGCACCAGCAGTTTCGTGGTGACCAACCCGTTGACCAGGCCGACCAGCAGGCCGAACCCGAGCACGAGCGGGATCACCCAGGCCGCCGCCGACTCGTCACCGTCGATAAGCCGTGCCGCGATGACCACACCGGCGGTCACCAGGGCACCCACCGACAGGTCGAATCCGCCGGAGACGATGACGAGGTACTGCCCGATGGCGAGGATCATCAGCGGCGCGGCACGTTTGAGCAGCGCCAGGTAGCCGGCGGGCTCGCTGTAGGCCGGGCCGACGATCGCGAGGCCGATGAGCAGCAGGAGCAGGAAGACGAGGGCCGGTGCGGTGCCCTCGGCCAGGCGGGGACGCCAGGTCATGTCAACCTCCCGTGGGCGCGGTTGGCGGTCATGCGCCGGGCGTAGAGCGCGACCGCGGTCACGAGTACGACTCCGCGCACCACGTCCTTGAAGAACGGGTCGACCTCGAGGGCGTCGAAGGTCGTGTCCAAGGTGGCCAGGATGAGGACGCCGCCGATGGTGCCGGCGATGCCGCCCCGGCCACCGGCGAGCAGCGTCCCGCCGAGCACGACGGCGGCGATCGACTCCAGGTCGTAGCCGGCGTCGGTGCCGACGTACGGGGCGCCGGACCCGAGTCGGCTGGCGAGGTAGATCCCGGCGAGGCCGGCGGCGACCGAGCACAGCACGTGCGCGGTGACGATGGTTCGGCGGGTCCGCACCCCGGACAGCCGGGCCACCTCGATGTCGCCGCCGACGGCGTACATGTGGTAGCCGGGGCGGGTCCGGGTGAGGTACCACCAGGCCAGTGCGGCGACGGCCAGCATGAGCAGCGCCGCGATCGGCACCGGGCCGATCCGGTCGTAGCCGAGGTGCTGGAATCCGCGCGGTACGTCGCCGGCCGGCCCGGTGTAGTTGTCCTCGAGGTAGCCGCGCAGGATCAGCGCCACGCCGAGCGTGGCGATGAACGCGTGGGCCTTGAGGACGGTGATGACCAGCCCGTTGACCAGACCGACGCCGGCGGCCACGGCGAGGGCGAGCAGCACGCCGGGCACGACCATGCCGTCCTGCCCGGCCATCGTCTCCGCCGCGATCAGCGAGGTGAGACCGACCAGGTAGGCGACGGACAGGTCGAGGGATCCGGTGAGGATCACCATCGTCTGTCCTATCGCCACCAGGCCGAGCGCGGTGGCCCGGGTGAGGATGTTGAGGATGCCGTTCTGGTCGAGCAGGACCTCGCCGCGCAGTCCGACGAGCACGCTGCCGATGACCAGCAGGGCGACGAGGGCGAGGTAGACGATGACGGTCGGGTGGAGTCGCCGGTGCACCGCCGCCCGGGTGGCCTTCTGCTTGGTCGGTCGGGTGTTCTCCTGAAGTGTGCTCACGCCACCTCACCGATCCCGTGCCCGGTGGCCAGCGCCATCACGGCCCCCTCGCTCGCGCCGGCGGGGAGTTCACCGGCCAGCGCACCGTCGTGCATGACAAGGATCCGGTCGCTCATCCCGATCAGTTCGGGCAGCTCCGAGGAGATCATCAGGACCGCCACGCCGCGCTTGGCGAGGTCGCGGAGCAGCTCGTGCACGGCCCGCTTCGCGCCGACATCGATGCCGCGGGTCGGCTCGTCGATCAGCAGCACCGTCGGCTCGACCGCCAGCCACTTAGCGAGCACGACCTTCTGCTGGTTGCCGCCGGACAGGAAGCGCACCTCCTGGTGCTCGCCGCGGGCGACCACGGTCACCTTGTCCAGCAGCGCCCGCACGTCGGACTTGGCGCGGGAGCGCGTGCCACGCAGCGCGGCGCGGCGCACCAGCAGCGTGTTGTCGCGTACGGATTGGCGGAGGGCCAGCCCGTCGCCCTTGCGGTCCTCGGTGACCAGCGCGATCCCGAGGCGCACCGCGGTGCGGGGCCGGGTCACCCGCCGTGCCGACCCGTCCACCTCCATCGCGCCGCGGGTGAACGGCTCGACACCGAACACCGCCCGCGCGACCGCCGAGCGGCCGGACCCTTGCAGGCCGGCCAGGCCGACGATCTCCCCCGCGCGCACCTCGAGGTTCAGGTCGCGGACGCGGGTGTTGCCGGCGCCGCGCAACGCGAGGCGGACCGGCCCGAGGTCGTCGGGGGCGGCCCGGTCCGGGTAGTACTCGCCCAGGTCGCGGCCCACCATATGCCGGACAAGATCCTCCGAGGTCAGTTCGCTGGTCGGGGCGCAGGTGACGAACTGGCCGTCCTTGAGCACGGTGATCCGGTCGGAGAGGTCGAACACCTCGCGCATGCGGTGTGAGACGTAGAGGATCGCGATGCCCCGCTCGCGCAGTCGGCGCACCAGGTCGTAGAGCAGTTCGACCTCGTGATCGGCGAGCGCGGCGGTGGGCTCGTCCATGCCGAGCACCCGGGCGTTGGTCGACAGCGCCTTGACGATCTCCACGACCTGCCGCTGGGCGACCGACAGCGACGAGACGGGGTCGGCCGGATCGATCCCGTCCTCGCCGAGCCAGTCCAGCAGTTCGCGGGTGTCGGCGATCATGCGCCGCCGGTCGACCTGCATCCGCCGTACGGGCTCGCGGCCGAGGTAGACGTTCTCGGCGACGCTGCGGTGCGGCAGCAGGGTGAACTCCTGGTGGATGATCGCGATGCCGGCCCGCTGCGCGTCGCTGGGACTGGCGAAGGACACCTCGCCGCCGTCGACCTCGATG
>NZ_JBFBAO010000487.1:0-4202 GCF_040682255.1 Micromonospora sp. NPDC051296
ACCAGGGCAGCCGCCGTGCCACCGATCGCGGTCGCCTTGGCGTCCCGGCCGAGGATCGCGTTGGCCATCGAGTCACCGATCGTGTGGTCGACGAACTCGTACGACCACAGCACCGACAGCAGCACCCCGGCCGCGACGGCCGTCAGCACCACCCATCCCCATCGCACCGGCCGTACCGTCGGCGCGGCGGCCTCAGATCCGCTTTTAGTGGCAGTCATGAATGAATTCTCGGCGACCGTCCGCGGACCGTTGTTCTCGCAGTTTGCCCGACTGCCCTACGGCCATCGGGCACCGGGGCCGTCGCGGCAGCCCCGGCGGCACGTCACCGAAAGGCAGCCCAGTGCCGCCTTTCCGCTTCGCTTTCCACCTCAGCACGTTTACGCCCAGGCCGAGTTGGTACTCGCAACATGACCGCACCTGACTCGGCCGGCGGGCACCCGACGTGCGGATATCGGCCTTCGCCCGCGGGTCAGCATGGGCAGAACCGACCACTGCCCCCAGGAGGGAAGGAACCCGTCATGAATGGCCGACCGAACATCGTCCTGGTTCACGGCGCGTGGGCCGATGGCTCCTGCTGGAGCGGTGTCATCGAGCGGCTGCAGGCCAGCGGCTACCACGTGACGGCCCCGCAGTTCCCGCTGAGCTCCACGCCTGAGGATGTCGCCCGGCTACGTCAGGTCCTGAGGTTGCAGGACGGCCCGACGATCGTGGCCGGACACTCCTACGGCGGCCAGATCATGACCGCCCTGGGCGCCGACGCACCGAACGTGGCCGGGCTGGTGTACATCGCGGCATTCGGACTCGACCAGGGGGAATCGCTGAGCGCGCTGCTGTCGCAGGGACCGACACCGCCGGCGCTGGCCCACCTGTTCACCGACGAGCAGGGCTTCATCTGGCAGCCGCAGGACGACTTCGTGCAGCACTTCGCGGCCGACGTTGATCCGGTCCGCGCCAACGCGATGCACGCTGTGCAGCAGCCGATTGCCGAGTCGGCGTTCTCGGCGGCGATGGGCGTCCCGGCCTGGCGGTCGCTACCGTCGTCGTACCTGATCGCCACCCAGGACCAGGCGATCCCGCCGGACGCGCAGCGCATGTTCGCCAGCCGCATGGGCGCGACCACCATCGAGGTCCCGGCCAGCCACGTCGCGATGGTCTCCCACCCCGACGAGACGGCGCAGCTCATCAGGACGGCAGCCGAAGCTCGGGTAGCGATGCCGGCAGGCCAAGCAGCCAGATGAGGGCTGCCCAAGACGGGGTAGACGCGGCAGGGCATGCTTTCTAAGATCACGCCGGTGAACACGGAACCGATCAGCATCGACGGCGTGGCGGGGCCGATCGTGGTTACCACCAACGCTCTGTGGGGTCGCCCTGCCGTTACCGTTGGCGGAGTGCCGGCTCAGAGGACGGGTAGGCGTCAGTACGCCTTGCCGGCTGCTGCCGGTGGTGCGGTCGAAGCCACGGTTCGCAGCGCGTTCGCCGACCCGTACCCGACCGTGGAGGTCAACGGCGTACAGCATCGGACCGGGCCCCCGGTGCCGGTCGTGCTTCGGGTCCTGGCCCCGCTGCCGATCCTGCTGATCGCGGTCGGCGGTGCCCTTGGTGGACTGATCGGAGTCCTGGGCTTGGTGGCGAACTTGGCTGTCGCCCGCAGCCGAACTCCATCCGCAGTCAAAGGGCTGATCATGGTTGGC
Organism: Micromonospora sp. NPDC051296; assembly: GCF_040682255.1. NCBI lineage: Bacteria > Bacillati > Actinomycetota > Actinomycetes > Micromonosporales > Micromonosporaceae > Micromonospora > Micromonospora sp. NPDC051296. The sequence goes on from NZ_JBFBAO010000487.1 coordinate 1,692, forward strand.
GTCGCTGTCGTCGCGTCCGTCGTCTGGCTCGCCATCGCGGTCGCGGTGCAGGCAGCGATCAGTTCGAGCTGAAGCTGTACTGCCACACATGAGGCAGCGGGCGAGTCTGATCATCGCTGTGGTGATGGTGCTCGTCGCGGTCGGCGGCAGCGCCGGCTGGCGGTGGTGGCACAACCGGCCCCCGTACGGGCCGGAGGTGTTGGCCGCTACCGCCACCCTGAGCCTGGTCGACCAGGCCGCCGCGGACGCCGCGTTCAGCCCGAGCACCATGGAGCAGGCCGGCGACGGGGACCAGATCTTTCTCGGCCAGGTGACCTGGTCACGACCACCTGACCCCCAGTCTGGCAGCTCGTTCCGAGTCGTGGTGCTGGACAAACGCACCCGCCTCATGCCCGGCTTCATCAACGTGACATCGGCCCGGCCCGACGAGGTCGCCGTCGGCGCGGACGGATTCCTGGACCGCGTCGAAAAGCGCTACTCATGGCTACAGGGCATCGGCGCGCGCGAGGTCAACGGGGCGTACTGGAGCAGCGGCAGCACCATCGTGGTGTCCTCGGTCGACGCATCACCGGTGACGTTCGCCATCGTGCTGCGCCCGGCGCACCCGGCGACGCCACCCGAGCAGGCCGTCGCTTCCGCGCCCGCGGCAGCCAGCGACCTGCTGATCGCCCTGATCAGCGTCGGACCGGACGGCCAGGTCTACTGGGCCCAGCGCCTGCTGAACTGACCACATGTTGAACCTGATGGTTCACTGTTGTACGGTGAACCTCATGGTTCAGCAACGTCTTGACCGGATCTTCTCCGCACTGGCCGACCCGACCCGCCGCGAGGTGCTCGTCCGGCTCGGCTCCGCGCCGGCCACCATCAGCGACCTGGCCGAACCGTTCGCCATCTCCCTCACCGGGATGAAGAAGCACGTCCGGGTGCTGGAGGAGGCGGGCCTGGTGGTGACGGAGAAGGTCGGCCGGTCGCGGCGGTGCCAGCTCGGCACCGAACGACTGGACGAGGCGATGGCGTGGATCAGCTTCTATCAGCGGCTCTGGGGGCGTCGCCTCGACGGTCTCGATGCCTACTTCACCCTTGAGAAGGGAACCGAGCGTTGACCGAGACATCAGACCTCCAGTTGCGTCTCACCCGCCACCTGCCGGCTTCGCCCGAGGAGGTGTTCGACGCCTACACGGATGCGGAGAAGCAGAAGATCTGGTTCAGCATCCTCGACGAACAGCCGGGCATCGTGGAGATCGAGGTGGACCTGCGCGTCGGTGGACGGCAGACCGCGATCTGGGGGCCGAGCCCCGATCAGCTGTTCCGCGAGACGCAGACCTTCCTGGTGATCGAACGGCCACACCGGCTTGTCACCGAATCGGTCGGTAGCGGCCCGGACGGCCTGACGATGACCACGCGCGTCGAGGTCACGTTCGAACCGGAGGGCGATGGGACGCTCGTCACGGTGGTCCAAAGTGGGTTCCCCGCCGTCGAGGTGCGGGACTTCTTCACCCAGGAGGTCTGGGTCGGCGCGTTCGCCAGGATCGAGGCCTACCTGCGGCGCGGGACGACGACTGCGAACCGATGAGGCTGCTCCGGGCGGCCCACTTCGCGCTGCCCCCGTTGCCGACGACGGCCGGTTGCGTGGTTACCCTGCGGCGGTGGCGGTCGGTGATGACGGGGAGCGGCTGGCGGCGTCGCTGGCCGCTCGGCTCGACGCGGTCGCATTCAACGACCTGTCCACCGACCAGGTCACCGCTCGGCTGATCGAGGCGGTGGTCGGCTGGGCCGGGGAGCAGGGCTGGCGGGTCTACCGGCGGGCGCCCAGTGTGCTGCCGCTGCCGCCGCCGATGAAGGGGCGGCAGTCGGTACTCGACGTGGCCTGTGCCCGCTCGGACGGGCCGCCGGTCGTCGTGGAGGTCGACCACGGTACGCGCCGCCGTACCTGGGAGAAGTTGCTCGCCGAGGCCGACGCGGGACGGATCCCGCTCTGGGTGCGCTGGGGCGCCGGACGGTTCACCGCGCCGCCCCCGCCGATCCGGATGGTGACCTGCGAGGTGACCAGGAGGCCGGACCCGGCTGGCGACGGCCGGGTGCACAGTCGCTCGCCGCGAGCCGACAAGCTGCCACCAGCGCACTCCGTCGTGCCGGTCGGTGAGGTGGCCGCCGTCGAGTTGCCGCTGCCCACGTCGCCCGGAGGCGGTGCCTGAGACGGCGTCCTACCCGGGCAGCACGCGACGCGGCCCGGCCAGTCAAGGAGACTGGATCGACGTGTTCGAAGGCTGCGGTTCGCTGGTCGACCAGCGGCTGCCGCCAAGAAGCCCGGAATCGTGCGCCGCCGCTGGCATGACCATCACCAGCGCGGCGTCGCCGAATAGGGCCACCGCCATGCCGGCGTCCTGAGGTGTCAGATCGGTCGCGGTGTCAACAGCGCGGCCCAGGTCCGCGTACCGCACGCGCAGTGCACGCAACGTCCGAGCGCCCCTGGCGGTACGGCGAAAAGCGAACGCGACACTCACACAGGAC
>NZ_JBFBAO010000488.1:0-4200 GCF_040682255.1 Micromonospora sp. NPDC051296
GACACCTGAACCTTCTGCGCGGCGGCGGTCAGCGGCATGTCCTTCCAGCCGTCGACCTGCTTCAGACCCTTCAGGAACGCGGTGGTGGAGTACTCGGGGTCGGTGATCTGCTCGACCGTGCCCCAACCACTGGACGGACGCTGCTGGAACAGGCCCTGCGAGTCGTGGTCGTTGCGGTCACCCAGGTGACCCAGGTTCTCCAGCTTCGACTCCTGCAACGACGTGGCGATGGACACCACCGCGGCACGCTCGTCCATACCGGCCTTCTTCGTCGCGGCGATGATCGCCTTCACGTTGCCGGTCTGCTCGCCGTTGAGGTCGATGCGGGACTGCTTGCCCTGCACACCGTTCGGGATCAACTTGTTGGTGTCCGGCTTGTCGGCCTGCACCGCCGCGACCGGCTTCACCGCAACCGGGGTGTCCGCGAACGCGGCCACCGGGCCGGCGAACATGCCACCGGCGAAAGCCAGACCAGCAACACCCAGAACACTCTTACGCAGCATCGAGTTCATGATCAAAACTCCATTCGGGGGTAGACGTCCACGCGCCGGCAAAGGGGGGATCGGCACGCGGGGGTGAGCGCCGACACGGCGCTGCAAGACAAGGGGAAGATTCACCGGCTGGCTCGCGGGCGGGGGGCCTTCGCGGCGCCGGGACCATGTTCAACGACCGACCGGGGCGGGTCATTCCCGGGATCCGCCGGCCGCGGCATCCGCCTGCGAGCGGCGGGGCGGCCCTCTTCGGTCAGCCACCGGATACAACGCCACCCACCCGCCGGGGATTCCGCCCCGGGCCCGCCGACCACACCCCGGAAACCGGACATCCGGCTCCTCGGCGGGACAATTAGCCGGTGCCCCTGATCGGCAGCGCCGGACGGAACGGACGTTCACCACCTAGCCGGACAGTCGGGCGGAGTGCTGCGCGGCGGCACCGGACGGAACGGGCACCGCAACCTCGGCGGACAAACCCGCCAGGTTCACATCCGAGATGCGCAAAGCGGCCGGAGACAGCTGTCTCCGGCCGCTTTGCGCGGGTCGTGCGGTGGTCTACTGCTTGAGCATGTTGTCCAGCAGCAGTGCGCAGCGGATGACCCCGAGGTGGCTGTACGCCTGCGGGTGGTTGCCCAGGCCGCGCTCGGCGAGCGGGTCGTACTGCTCGGGCAGCAGCCCGGTCGGGCCCGCCGTGTCGATCATCTGGATGAACAGCTCCTCGGCGTCGGTGCGTCGCCCGGTGCGCAGGTACGCCTCGACCAGCCACGCCGTGCAGATGTGGAAGCCGCCCTCGCGGCCGGGCAGGCCGTCGTCCCAGTGGTAGCGGTAGACGACCGGGCCACTGCGCAGGTCCGCCTCGATCTTGAGGACGGTGGAGAGGAAGCGCGGATCGTCACCGGGCAACAGGCCGGACAGGCCGATCCACAGCGACGAGGCGTCCATGTCCTCGTCGCCGTAGGCGACGCTGTACGCCTCGGCGTGCTCGTGCCAGCCGTACTCGAGCACGTTGGCGCCGATCCGGTCGCGCAGCTCCACCCATTCCGGGCGGTCCTCGCCGCCGTGCTGGCGCATCACGTGCAGCGCGCGGTCGACGGTCATCCAGCACATCACCTTGGAGAAGATGTGGTGCCGGGGTGGCAGACGGGCCTCCCAGATGCCGTGGTCCGGCTCGTGCCAGCGGCGGCGGACCGCCTCGACCATGTTCTCCAGCACCCGCCACTCCTCGGCGCGGACCGAGCCGCGGGCGTCGGCGGTGGCGGCGATCAGGTCGGCGATCGGGCCGAAGACGTCCAGCTGGAGCTGGTGGTTGGCGAGGTTGCCGACGCGTACCGGCCGGGAGCCGGCGTAGCCGGGCAGGGTGTCGATGACGGCCTCGGCGCCCAGCTCGTAGCCGTCCACCGTGTAGAGCGGGTGCAGCCGTTCGGGATGCCCGCCGGTCCGCTCCACACAACCGTCCACCCAGCGCAGCAGCGCCTCGGCCTCGGTGATCGAACCCAGGTCGACCAGGGCCCGGGCGGTCATCGCGGCGTCGCGCAGCCAGCAGTAGCGGTAATCCCAGTTGCGGACGCCGCCCAGCTCCTCGGGGAGCGAGGTGGTCGCCGCGGCCAGGATCGAACCGGTCGCCTCGTGGCAGAGGCCGCGCAGCGTCAGCGCGCTGCGGGCGACCAGGTCCCGGGCGGTGGTCGGCAGCCGCAGCGAGGCCACCCACTCCTTCCAGGGCCGTTCCGCCGCGGCCTGCCGCTCGTGGATCGGCAGCCGGTGGTGTTCCAGGCTGTGCGTGCCGAAGCGCAGCTCCAGCACCACCTGCCCGCCGAGCGCGGTGAGGTCCACCACCGCCTTGGCGGTCTCGTACCCGCCGTCGTTGTTGACCTCCCACTGCACGCCGGGGGAGTAGAGCGCGACGGGCTCGTTGGAGCCGAGCACCAGCAGACCGTCATCGAGCGGCTGTAGCTGCACCGCGACCTGCGCGAACTCCGGCCGTGGCGCGAACTCCAGCCGGGCCCGGCCGGTGCCGGTGAGCAGCCGGATCAGCGTCGAGTCGCCGGCGATGATCGCTGGCCCGTCCGGGGTGGCCTTGGGGTCGGGCTTGTCGAGCCAGTCGGTGACGGTGAGGCCCGACCAGCGGGTCTCCACGGTCATCGTGCCCGAGCGGTACCGCTGGCCGAGCGGGATGCCGCCGCGTTCCGGGGCGACGCTGAAGTGCCCGGCCGGGCTGCCGCCGACCAGGTCCGCGAAGATCGCCGCCGAGTCAGGCTTGGGGTGGCAGAGCCAGCTGACCTTGGCGTCGGGCGTGAGCAGCGCGACCGTCCGCCCGTTGGCCAGCATCGAGTGCCGCTCGATCGGCACCGCCCGCTCGCCGAACAACCAGTGCCGGCGGGTCTCCAGGAGCAGGCCGAGCGCGCGGGCGGCCTCGATCGGCTCGGCCACCCGGTAACCGGCCTTGGTCTCGCCCGGGCCGATCTTGATGCCGAGGTCCGGGCCGCTCAGATTGCCGAAGGCGTTCTCGTCGGTGACGTCGTCGCCGATGAAGAGCACCGCGCTGGCCGAGAGCTGGGTCCGGAGCTGGTCGACCGCGGTGCCCTTGTGGGTGGCCACTACGGAGAGTTCGATGACCTCCTTGCCCTGGGTGACGGTGACGTCATCCCAGGTCGCCGGGCCGCTCCGGACCCCCTCGATGGCCGCGGCGGCCACCTGGGGGTCCACCCCACGGGTGTGCACGGCGACGCTGGCCGGCTTGCGTTCGAGCCGTACACCCGGATGGGCCGCGGCGATCTCGCGCAGCGCGTCCCGCAGCCGGGTGCGCACGGCGATCAGCTCGGGGGAGAGCCGCTCGACGAAGCCGATGTCGAACTCGGAGCCGTGGCTGCCGACCAGGTGGACCTCACTGGGCAGCCGGGAGAGCGCGGCCAGGTCGCGCAGCGCGCGGCCGGAGACCACCGCCACGGTGGTCTGCGGCAGCGCGGCCAGGGCGCGCACCGCCGCCACCGACTCCGGCAGCGGTACGGCCTTGCTCGGGTCCTCCACGATCGGCGCGAGGGTGCCGTCGTAGTCGCAGGCGATCAGCAGCTGGGGCACCCGGGCGATCCGCCCGATGGCGGCCCGCAACTCGGGATCCATGGTTCCCGCCGCGGGCATGATGATGCCGTCGGTCGCGGCGTTCACACCGCCTCCAGGTCGGGTACACCGAGTTCGGTGAGAAAGGACTTCGCCCAGTGCCCCACATCGTGGGTGCGCAAATGGCGTTGCATGGTCCGCATACGGCGACGAGCCTCCGGCTTCTCCACATGCACGGCCCGCAGCAGAGCATCCTTCACTGCGTCGGGGTCGTGCGGGTTGCACAGGAACGCCTGACGCAGCTCGGTGGCTGCGCCGGCGAACTCACTGAGTACGAGTGCGCCCCCGTGGTCTGCCCTCGACGCGACGTACTCCTTGGCCACCAGGTTCATTCCGTCTCGGAGCGGGGTCACCATCATCACGTCGGCGGCGGCGTACATCGCAGCCAGTTCGGTGCGACTGTACGACTGATGCAGATAATGCACCGCTGGTACCCCGACCCGGCCGAATTCGCCATTAATCCGACCGACCTCGCGCTCGACCTTGACGCGAAGGGCCTGGTAGTGCTCGACGCGTTCGCGGCTCGGGGTGGCTACCTGCACCATAACAGCGTCGGGGACTGTCAACTTTCCGTCAGCCAGCAACTCGCGGAAGG
>NZ_JBFBAO010000489.1:0-4188 GCF_040682255.1 Micromonospora sp. NPDC051296
GGGTCTTCGACGTCAGCAACGTGCTGAACCCGGTGCAGGTCGCGGCGGTTCAGCTCTGCCGCGGCTCGCCGTCGGGGGAGACGCCGGTCGGCGCGCCGCCGGCCCGCCCGCCGAGGGCCGGCCGGGGGCGGCCGGGCGTCGGTGCCCCGGCGGCCGCCCGCCCGCCACGCCGGGTCGCCAGCTGCCCGGATGCGACGGCCTCCGCGCCGGGCAGCGCGAACGCCTCGTCCGCGCCGAGCCGCCGCCGCAGGGTGGACAGGGCCCGGGAGGTCTGGCTCTTGACCGTGCCCGGCGAGATGTCGAGAAGGGCGGCGGTCTGCGCCTCCGACATGTCCTCGTAATAGCGCAGGACCAGCACCGCACGCTGCCGGGCGGGCAGTGCGCGCAGGTGCCGCCAGAGCACGTCACGGTCCAGTTGCTGCTCGATCTCGTCGGCGGCGGCGCGCTCGGGCAGCGTCTCCGTCGGTCGCTCGCCGTGCCAGCGGCGCCGCCACCAGCTAGTCGAGGTGTTGACCATGACACGGCGGGCGTACGGCTCGATCGCCTCGATCCCGCCGAGGCGCTTCCAGGCCAGGTACGTCTTGGTCAGCGCGGTCTGGAGCAGGTCCTCCGCGGTGCCCCAGTCGCCGGTGAGCAGGTACGCGGTCCGCAGCAGGGCCCCGGAACGAGCCGTGACGAAGTCACGGAACTCCTCTTCCAGCGGGTTGCTGCTCGCCACGCTGCACCTCCGTTCCTGATCCTGCTCGGCAGCCTGCCATGGCCGCACCAGCGGGTCGAGGGCGAAAGGTGCGCACTGACTCCGATGTTCGGTCGAAAAGTTTCAGGCCCCGTCGTCGGCCTTGGCCTCGTCCTGCTCCTTGCCCAGCCGCGCCTCGACTGCCTGCGGCTCGTACATCTCCTCGACGACGCGCAGGTAGAGCTCGTTGGGGTTGGGCAGGTTCTTGACCTCGCGGAGCGCCTGCTCCTGCCCGGCCGACTCCAGCACGAAGGTGCCGTAATTGAGGGCCCGACCGGCCGGCGACTGTTCGTACTTCATGTCGGTGACCCGGACCAGGGGCATCATCGCCACGCGTCGGGTGATGATGCCGTTGACCACCATGACCCGTTTGTTGGTCAGGATGAACCGGTCGTACCACCAGTCGGCGACCCGCCAGGCCACCCAGCCCATCACCGCGAACCAGAGCAGGACCGCGACCGTGGTGAGCGCGCCGACGTTCTGCCCGGCCAGAAAGCCGGAGAGGTAGCCGAGCACGAAGGTGGCGGCGACGCCGATGATGATCGGCGTGACGAGGTGGATCCAATGCCGCTTCCACTCACCCCGGTAGCGCTCGGTGGGGAAGAGGTAGCGCGCGACCAGTGAGCTGGGCTCGTCCTCCAGCGGCAGGACCCGCCGCGGCGTCATGCCGCTGGCGTCGGCACGCAGCCCGGCCAGTTCCTCCTCGGAGATCTGCGGTGGCGGCTGGTAGCCGCCCTCGGGGTCGCGCACCCAGGCCCGCCCCGACCGGCCCTCACCGGCGTAGCCCGGGCCGTCGCCGTAACCGGCGTCGTCGGAGAAGGCCGGACCGTCGGAGAGGTTGGCTCCGGAGCCGTAACCCGGCCCGTCGTCGGGGTCGATCCGGGGGATCGGCTCGGTGTCACGCTCCCGGCGGGCCCGGTCGGGGTCGTCGGGGTCGAAGGGCGGGCCGGAGGGGCTTCCCATCGGAGGCTAGGCGACCAGGCTCGTGAAGAAGTCGCCGAAGCCCTGGGCGATGTCCATGATGCCGCCGCCCAGCGACTTGAACACGTCCGCGGCGGAGTTCGGCCGGTAGGCGACGAAGAAGATCAAGAATGCGATTCCGGCCCAGGTGAGGACCTTCTTGACCATGGCGGGCCATCCTCTCGCGCGGCGCCGGGTCCCATTACCGCAGCGGCACCCAGAGTATCAGCGTGGTGTCTTACCGTGAATATCTGCGTCCGTTCTCCGACATTCCGGGAGGGTTGTCAAGCCTTCCCGTGCAGGTACGGAGACGGTGCGCCGTACACGAGCTCGGGCGGCGTCCACTCAACCAGGTCGTGCAGCACCACGTCCTCCGCGAGCAGATGCCCCGCGCTCGCCGGCCAGGCTATCGCATACAGCCACATTCCCCGAGCCTCGCCGGCGTACGCGCTTCGATCCGTCTGCGAACTCACCAGCCACAGTGGAGTGGGGTGGCCGGCCACCCGGATCCCCGCCCGCCCGACATGCCCGGGATGCCCCGGCCCCGGGTCGGTGAGCGCCTCGGCCAGTTCCGGCCCCGCGTCCGGGCCCGGCACCCCGGCGTATCGCGCGCCCAGGCCGACGCCCGGTTCCTCGGCCACGAAGACCAGGTCCGCGGGGCCGCCACCGAGAGGCGCGGGGCCGGCACAGGCGACCGCGGTGGCACGTACCCCGAGCCGGTCGTCGCCGGCCCACGCCACGCCGGTCGTGGTCCACCCCGGCGGCAGCGGCCACGGGCACCACAGCGGCACCGCCGGCCGCTGCGGCTGCCCAGCGGCCTGGATGCGGTCCACGACGCTGGCCACGATCTCGGCGCCGATGTGCTCGGGCACGTGCAGCGGTGCGACCGGCCCGCAGTCGGCGCAGCGCGACTCGGCGTGCATCAGGTCCGGCGGCCGTACCAACCCGCCGCACCTGGGACAACTCACCGCAACAGTCACCACTCCACCGTCACCCCGCACCGGCGAGCCGTCAAGCGGAGCGGCGCCATTTGCCCTACCAGATCGGCCCGGGTCAGTCCGGCAGCGGCCCGGCGTGGGCCCGGATCCACGCGTGCATGGCGATCCCGCTCGCCACGCCGGCGTTGATTGACCGGGTCGAGCCGTACTGGGCGATCGAGAAGAGTTGGTCGCAGGCCGCCCGCGCGGCGTCCGACAGGCCGGGACCCTCCTGGCCGAACAGCAGGGCGCACCGCCGGGGCAGCGTGGTGGTCTCCAGCGGGCGGGAGCCGGGCAGGTTGTCGATCCCGACCAGCAGCAGGTCGCGTTCCACCGCCCAGGCGGCGAACTGCTCGATCGTCTCGTGATGCCGTACGTGCTGGTAGCGGTCGGTCACCATGGCGCCGCGCCGGTTCCACCGACGCCGGCCGACGATGTGCACCTCGGCGGCGAGGAAGGCGTTGGCGTTGCGGACCACCGTGCCGATGTTGAAGTCGTGCTGCCAGTTCTCGATCGCCACGTGGAAGTCGTGCCGCCGCCGGTCCAGGTCGGCGACGACCGCCTCGCGCCGCCAGTACCGGTAACGGTCGACCACGTTGCGCCGATCGCCTTCGGCGAGCAGCTCCGGGTCGTAGCGGGGGTCGTCGGGCGGATCTCCGGGCCAGGGTCCCACGCCGACGTCGAGCTGCTCACCGGTCACGGTCACGCAGGGTACGCCCCGCCGCCCCGGCCCCGACCGGGCCTCCGGTCGACATGGCCGAACGGAGGCACTCGGCACGACCGGGGGACGTTCGGCACGGAGACGGCCCGGCCCGGCCGGAGCAATGCGGCCGGCACGGCTGGGAGACGGCCTGCTACGGCCGGAGCGAGGCGGGCCAAGGTGGGCCGGAGGGGTGGCTAGCGTAGTCCGAGCGCGCCGCCGAGGCGGTCGAGGAGCCGGCGGTCGGCCGGGGCCAACGCGCCGCCCGGGAGCACCGCCGGCACCGACCGGCAGACCCGGGCCGCGACCGACTGCACCCATTGCCGGTACGCCGCCGAGTCGGCCGGGTCGGCGCGGCGGTCGAGCACCCGTGCCACGGCCCGGCAGGCGGAGAGCACTTCCACCAGGTCGGTGAGTTGCGCCGCCGTTGACGGTGCCCCGTCGTGCCGGGCGTAGATCGCGGCCACCACCGCCCGAACCAGGTCACTGTCGAAGGCCCGCCCGGCGGCCACCGCGTCCAGCCCGGCGAGGCCCGCGGCCACGCCCCGCTGCGGTCGCCCCGGGCCGGGCTGGGCCGCGGCCACGATCACCCGGCCCGGCAGGTCGGTGAGCAGTTCCCACTCGGTGACGGAGTACGGCCCAGCGGTGGTGGGCGCAGCGCGGCGTCCGGCGGCGGGCGGCTCTCCGGCAACGGAGTGGCTCATGCCGGTGCTCCGCTGCGCGCGCTCACTGCGCAGACTCTTCCTGTCGGCGGTCTCGTCGGGCACCGTGTCTGGTGCCGGCGATTTCGGGTCGTCGGCGCACCTGGTCCCCAC
>NZ_JBFBAO010000490.1:0-4138 GCF_040682255.1 Micromonospora sp. NPDC051296
CGGCTGTTCCTCACCCGGGGACTGCCGGTCTCCGGCAGCGAGTTGCGCGAGTGGCCGTCCCTGGCCGGCCTGCGGGCGCTCGGTGGGACGATCCACATGACCCACGAGGTGGCCAACCTCGACGGGGTCGACACCGTGGTCTACTCCTCGGCCATCCCCGCCGACCACCTGGAGATGGTCGAGGCGCGTGAGCGCGGCCTGCGGGTGCTGCACCGCTCGGAGGCGCTGGCCGCCGCGATGACCGGGCGCCGCACGGTGGCGGTCGCCGGTACGCACGGCAAGACCACCACCACCTCGATGGTCACCATGGTGCTCCAGCAGGCCGGGACGGATCCGTCCTTCGTGATCGGTGGGGAGATCTCCGAGGTGGGCTCGGGGGCGCACCACGGCACCGGCGAGTACTTCGTGGTCGAGGCGGACGAGAGCGACCGGTCCTTCCTCATCTACCGCCCGTTCGTCTCGATCATCACGAACATCGAGGCGGACCACCTGAACACCTACGGCGACCTGGCCAACCTGGAGGCCACCTTCGCCGAGTTCGCCCGGCTCACCGACCCGGACGGCTTCATCATCACCTGCGCGGACGACCCGGGCGGCCGGCGGCTGGCCGCCACGCTGCGCGCCGAGGGGCGCCGCGTGTACACCTACGGCGAGGCGTCCGACGCCGACCTGCGGCTGAGCGGGGTGGCGTCGTCGGCCCGGGGGGTGCGCTACCTCGCCCACATCGACGGCCGCTCGCTGGGCGAGTTCCGGCTGCCGGTGCCGGGCCGGCACATGGGGCTCAACAGCGCCTCGGCGGTGCTGGCCGCGTACCTGCTGGGGCTGCCGCTGGAGGCGGCGGAGGCCGCGCTGGCGGCCTTCCCCGGCGTGCGCCGACGCTTCGAGCGCAAGGGCGTCGCCGACGGGGTGCTCGTCTACGACGAGTACGCCTACCACCCGACCTCGATGACCCTGGCCCTGCGGACGCTGCGCGAGGTGGCCGGGGACGGCCGGCTGATCGTCGTCTTTCAGCCCTACCGGCTCTACCGCACCCGCGACCTGCAGACGGAGATCGCCGAGGCCCTCGCGATCGCCGACGAGCTGGTGCTGCTGGAGGTCTTCGGGCCGGGCGAGCTGCGCGGGCCGGGCGAGGGGTCGACGGCGCTGGTCGAGGCGGTGTCGCTGCCGGCCGAGCGGAAGGTCTTCGTCGACTCGTGGGAGGCCGCGCCGGCGGAGGTGGCCCGGCGGGCCCGTTCCGGCGACGTCGTGGTGACGATGGGCGCGCCGCCGATCTCGCTGATGGGTGACGAGCTGCTGACCGCGCTGACCGCGCGTACCGCCGACCCGCAGGAGCCGGTCGGCACCGTTCCCGGCGGTCTGGCCGGCGGGGCGACGAGCATCGGCGGCACCGTCCCCGGCGGCGTCGGCGTGGACGGCGCGTCGCCCGCGGCGGAATGAGTCCCGGCCCGGCCCGCGGGCGCAGCACCGGGGTGGACGGCGGCGCGGGCCGGCGTCCGACCCGCCGCTGGCAACTGGTCCGCGCCGGCCGCGACGCGGTGCCCGCCTCCACCCGCCGGTTCATGGCCCGGGCCCGCCGCCGCCGGATGCGCGCGGCGCTGCCGTGGGCGGTGGCCGGCGGGGTGCTCGCCCTGGCCGGGCTGGTGGCGTGGACGCTGCTCGGCACCGGCCTGTTCGGGGTGCGCGAGGTACGGGTGGAGGGGGCGGAGCTGGTCACGGCCGTGCAGGTGCGGGACGCGGCGAGGGTGCCGGACGGTGCCCCGCTGGCCCGGGTCGACCTGGCCGAGCTGGCCGGCCGGATCGGTGCCCTGCCGCCGGTGGAGCGGGTGACGGTGCACCGGGACTGGCCGGACGCGCTGGTGGTCCGGCTGACCGAGCGGACCGGCCTGGCGGTGGTGCCGCGCGGCGAGCAGTTCGTCGTGGTCGACGCCGCCGGAGTGGCGTTCCGGACGCTGCCGCAGCGCCCGGACGGCCTGCCGCTGGTACGGCTGGCCGAACCTGGCCCCGACGACCCGGACACCCAGGCCGGGTTGGCGGTGCTGGCCGTGCTCACCCCGCAGCTGCGCGCCGAACTGGTGGAGGTCACGGTCGAGGGCCTGGCCCGGATCAGTGTGCGGCTGCGCGGCGACCGTACGGTGTTCTGGGGCGACGCGACCCGCGGGGCGGACAAGGCCCGGGTGGCCACCGCCCTGCTCGACCAGAAGGCCGCCCGAATCGACGTCAGCGCGCCGGACGTGGTCACTTTCAAGTGAGCGGGCGTTGGTGGTGAGGCATTGCGCTCCACTGGCGACACGCCGAGCAGGTCCTTGGCTCATCGCTCGGGTGCGCCTACGTTGCCCGAAAGAGGATCAGTGGTTGACATAACTGTAACCCTCTAGTAGAGGGTGAAGGTTTGCCTCTCGACCTCGCTGGTGACAGCTGCGTCGACCGCCGGTCTGGCCACGCCGTAGCCGGTCGGGGAGTAGCCAATCTCGAAGGGAAAGGACCGGAGATGACACCTCCGCACAACTACCTGGCGGTCATCAAGGTCGTCGGCATCGGGGGCGGCGGCGTCAACGCCGTCAACCGGATGATCGAGGTTGGGCTCAAGGGCGTCGAGTTCATCGCGATCAACACGGACGCGCAGGCGTTGCTGATGAGCGACGCCGACGTCAAGCTCGACGTCGGCCGCGAGCTGACCCGGGGGTTGGGCGCCGGTGCCAACCCGGACGTCGGCAAGAACGCCGCCGAGGACCACCGCGACGAGATCGAGGAGGTGCTCAAAGGCGCCGACATGGTCTTCGTGACCTGCGGCGAGGGCGGCGGCACCGGCACCGGCGGCGCGCCGGTGGTGGCGAACATCGCCCGCAAGCTGGGTGCCCTGACCATCGGCGTGGTGACCCGACCGTTCTCCTTCGAGGGCAAGCGCCGCCAGGTGCAGGCCGAGGCGGGCATCGACGAGCTGCGCAACCAGTGCGACACCCTGATCGTCATTCCCAACGACCGGCTGCTGGCGCTCGGCGACCGCAACATCAGCATGATGGACGCCTTCCGCACGGCCGACCAGGTGCTCCTCTCCGGTGTGCAGGGCATCACCGACCTGATCACCACGCCGGGTCTGATCAACCTGGACTTCGCCGACGTCAAGAGCGTGATGAGTGGCGCGGGCAGCGCGCTGATGGGCATCGGCAGCGCCCGCGGCGAGAACCGCGCGGTCGAGGCGGCCGAGGCGGCCATCTCCAGCCCGCTGCTGGAGCAGAGCATGGACGGCGCCCGCGGCGTGCTGCTCTCCATCGCCGGCGGGTCCGACCTGGGCCTGTTCGAGATCAACGACGCGGCCCAGCTGGTCACCGACGCGGCGCACCCGGACGCGAACATCATCTTCGGTGCCGTCATCGACGACGCCCTCGGTGACGAGGTGCGGGTGACCGTGATCGCGGCGGGCTTCGACGGGGGTACGCCGGCCTACAAGGCGGCCGAGCCGGCCCGCAAGACCAACCAGAACCAGGCCGCCCAGCCGAGCACGCCGATCGTGCCGTCGCCCGCCCCGCCGGTTGCTCCGCAGTCGCCGCGTCGGGTGCTCTTCGACGACGTCGACGTGCCCGACTTCCTCAAGAACGGGTCCTGAACACCGCCGATGACCGACAGTGCTGCCCTGGTACGCCCCGACCGGCGTGCCGAACTCGCCGCCGGGCTGGCCCGCGTACGCGCGCGCATCGCCGACGCCTGTGCCGCGGCGGGCCGCGACCGGGCCGAGGTGACCATGATCGCGGTGACCAAGACCTACCCGGCGGCCGACGTGGTCGCGCTGGCCGGCCTCGGCGTGACCGACGTGGGGGAGAATCGCGACCAGGAGGCGGCGACCAAGGCCAGCCAGGTCGCCGCCGCCGGGGTCACGCCACGCTGGCATTTCATCGGCCGGCTGCAACGCAACAAGGTGAAGTCGGTGATCCGGTACGCGGACGTGGTGCAGTCCGTCGACAGCGTCCGGCTGGCGTCCGCGCTGGACGCGGCCGCGACCGCCGGCCGGGACCGCCCATTGGACGTGCTGGTGCAGGTCAGCATCGACGCCGACCCGGCGCGGGGCGGGACGGTGCCGGACTCGGCCGATCCGGACGTCGGCCTCGGCCCGGTCGCCGCCGCGGTGGCCGCCGCGCCGGGG
>NZ_JBFBAO010000491.1:0-4135 GCF_040682255.1 Micromonospora sp. NPDC051296
GCAGCCGCCGGGGGCGGCGGAGCTGGGGCGGGCGGCTGGTGGCCGGCGGGTGTATCTGTCGCAGGCGTCGATCCATTCGGCGTTGGTGTCGTCGGCGCTGTTGGCGGCGTGTCCGGAGGCGGTGGCGGCGCCCGGGTACGACGAGTCGGGGTGGCTGCGGCGGGATGCGCACCATGTGGTGCGGGCGGTGGCGCGGGCGTCGGTGACGGGGGCGCAGCGGGTGGCGGCGCAGCGGGTGGCCCTGGAGCATGCGGCGTCGCTGGGGATCGCGGCGGTGCACGAGTGCGGTGGGCCGGAGATCTCCGACGAGGCGGACTTCACCAACCTGTTGTCGATTTCCGGTGTGGGGTTGCCGGAGGTGTACGGGTACTGGGGTGAGCTGGGCGGTGCGGCGCGGGCGCGGGAGCTGGGTGCGGTGGGTGCGGGTGGTGACCTGTTCGCCGACGGGGCGTTGGGGTCGCGTACGGCGCATGTGTCGCAGGCGTACGCGGATGGTGCCGGGTGTGGTCACGGCTATCTGAGTGCGGAGCAGGTGCGTGATCATCTGCTGGACTGTGCGGCGCATGGGATGCAGGGCGGGTTCCATGCGATCGGTGACGCGGCGATCTCGACGGTGATGACGGGTTTCGCGGCGGCGGCGGAGAAGCTCGGCACGGACCGGGTGCGGGCGGCGCGGCACCGGGTGGAGCATGCCGAGATCATGGATCGGCGGTTGATCGCCGGGTTCGTGGAGTTCGGGGTGGTGGCGTCGATGCAGCCGGCGTTCGACCGGTTGTGGGGTGGCGCGGGCCGGATGTATGAGACGCGGCTGGGGCTGGAGCGGTCGTTGGCGTCGAACCCGATGGGGGCGATGCACGCGGTGGGTGTGACGTTGGCGTTCGGGTCCGATTCGCCGGTGACTCCGTTGGATCCGTGGGGGTCGGTGCGGGCGGCGGTGGCGCATCACAACCCGGTGCAGCGGATGAGCGTGCGGGCAGCGTTCGCGGCGCACACCCGGGGCGGGTGGCGGGCGGTGCACCTGGACAGCGAGGGGGTTCTCGCGTTGGGGGCGCCGGCGACGTTCGCGGTGTGGTCGAGCCCGGCCGGGGTGGACCGGGGTCTGCCGGTGTTGCAGGCCGAGGATCCGGAGGCGCGGGGGGCGGAGGATCCGACGCCGCTGCCGGTGTGCCGGGCCACGGTGCTGCGCGGTGAGGTGATTTACAAGGAAGGGTCTTCGTGAGCGAGGAGAGCGGGCGGTCCGGCGGTGTGGGTCCGGCTGTCGACGGGATGCCGGGCAAGCTGGATCTGGATCCGGCGCTGGTGGCGCGGGCGCGGGAGTTGGCGCGGCGGGCCGGCCGGCCGGTGGTGGAGTTGGCGCGTAGTCACACCACGGTGTCGGTGGAGCGTGCGGTGCTGCGGTTGGCCGGGGTGACCGGTGCCGACCCGGACGGTATTCCGTGGGTGAACCGGCTGGTGGATGCGGTCGTCGCGGATGTGGGGCTGGGGCACGGGGTGGCGGTGCCGGTGTTCGACGCCCTCGAGCGGGAGCAGCTGGCGGATGTGACGTTGCTGGCGCAGAAGGCGGCTGCGGGTTCGGTGCGGTTCGAGCAGCCGGTGGGGAAGGCGGCCACGGCGGCGCGTAGGGCCGCTCGTCGGGCGGTGGCGGCCGGGGTCCGGCGTATCGACCGGCGGCGGGTCGAGCGGGACCGTCTCGTCAAGCGGTACGGGGACCCGAAGCAGCGGCCGTGGATCTACCTGATCGTGGCGACGGGGGACATTTACGAGGACATTCCGCAGGCGCAGGCGGCGGCGCGGGCCGGTGCGGACGTGATCGCGGTGATCCGGTCGACGGGGCAGTCGCTGCTGGACTATGTGCCGGAGGGGGCGACCCGGGAGGGGTTCGCGGGCACGTACGCGACGCAGGAGAATTTCCGGCTGATGCGGGCGGCGTTGGATGAGTCGTCGCGGGAGTTGGGCCGGTATGTGCGGCTGACGAACTATGCGTCGGGGTTGTGCATGCCGGAGATGGCCACCTTGGCGGGGCTTGAGCGGCTGGACATGATGCTCAACGACTCGATGTACGGGATTCTGTTCCGTGACATCAACCCGATCCGTACGTTCGTGGACCAGCGGTTCTCCCGGCAGGTGCACGCGCGGGCGGGGATCATCATCAACACCGGTGAGGACAACTACCTCACCACCGCGGACGCGGTGGAGGAGGCGCACACGGTGACGGTGTCGCAGCTGCTGAACGAGTATTTCGCGCACGAGGCGGGGCTGGCTGACTGGCAGTTGGGGCTGGGGCACGCGTTCGAGATCAATCCGGATGTGCCGGAGTCGTTCCGGTTGGAGTTGGCGCACGCGTTGCTGGCCCGGGAGTTGTTCCCGGAGGCGCCGTTGAAGTGGATGCCGCCGACGAAGCACATGACCGGTGACGTGTTCCGGGGCAACCTGTTGGACGGGTTCTTCAACCTGGTGGGCACCATGACCGGGCAGGGGATTCTGCTGGTGGGGATGATGACCGAGGCGGTGGTGACGCCGTGGTTGTCGGACCGGGACATCGCTTTGCAGAACGTCCGGTACGTGTTGGGGGCGGCCGGTGGGTTGCGCGAGGACTTCGTGCCGGCGCCCGGCGGGTTCATCCAGCAGCGTGCGCGCCGGGTGCTCGGTGAGGCGGTGGAGTTGTTGGAGCGTATCGGTGATCAGTCGTTGTTGACCGCGATCGCCGAGGGCACGTTCGGGATCATGAAGCGGCCGGCGGACCGGGGTAAGGGGCTGGACGGGGTGGCGCGGCACGAGAGCGACTACTACAACCCGGCCACGGAGATCCTGGAGAGGCCGTCCGCATGAGCACGAGCAAGATCGTCCGGCCGTATGGGGACACCACCGGTGACGGCATGGTGCAGGTGTCGTTCACGTTGCCGGTGCCGCATGACAAGCGGGCCGAGGGTGCGGCGATCCAGTTGGCGAACCGGATGGGTATCGACCCGGCGATGCTGGTGCACGCGAAGCAGATGGGTGACGGGTTCACCTTCTTCGTGGTGTATGGGCGGGTGAATCATCTGGTGGACCTGTCGGCGGTGCAGGTGGTGGAGCGGGACTTTCCGCTGTTGTCCGCCAAGGAGGTCAACGCGGTGGTGAAGCGGCGGTTGCGCCGCAAGCTGTCGGTGGTGGGGGCGTGCATCGGCACGGACGCGCACACCGTGGGCATCGACGCGATCCTCAACGTCAAGGGCATTGCCGGTGAGAAGGGCCTGGAGTACTACCGGGAGTTGTCGGTGGCGAATCTGGGTGCGCAGGTCAGTGTGCCGGAGTTGGTGGAGGCGGCGCGGGTGGCGCGGGCCGACGCGGTGCTGGTGTCGCAGGTGGTGACGCAGCGTGACGCGCATCTGCACAACACGCGGGAGATGTCGGCGGCGTTCCGGGAGGCGATGCCGGCGGGTCGGCGGCCGCTGCTGATCGTGGGTGGGCCGCGGTTCGACGAGAAGCAGGCCGCCGAGTTGGGGGTGGACCGCATCTTCGGCCGGGGCACCACTCCGGGTGAGGTGGCGTCGTACCTGGTCCACGCGTTGATTACGAACAAGAAGGCGAAGGCATGAGTGACCCACGGTTGGGTTTGACGGTGACGCACCGGCGGTATGTGCCGTACGCGCACGCGCACTACGCGGGGAACCTGGTCGACGGGGCGTACGCGTTGGGTCTGTTCGGGGATGTGGCCACGGAGGTGTGCATCCGTACCGACGGCGACGAGGGGTTGTTCGCGTCCTATTCGGACGTGCAGTTCAAGGCGCCGATGAAGGCCGGTGACGTGCTGGAGGTGGTGGCGACGGTGATCCGGGTCGGCACGCGTAGCCGCACCATCGACTTCGAGGCCCGGGTGGTGTGCCGGGGCCGCCCGGACCGGGGCGAGTCGGCCGCGGAGGTCCTCGATCCGCCGGTGGTGGCGGTGACCGCCACCGGCACGGTGGTCGTTCCCGCGCCGGCGTGAACGTCGCGGTCTGCGCCGACGTCGGTTCGACGTACACGAAGGTCGCGGTGGTCGACCTCGACGGCGGGGGGCTGGTCGCGGCGGCGGCGGCGCCGACCACGGTCGGCACGGACGTGCTGCACGGCCTGGACGCCGCGGTCACTGCCGCGACCGCGCGGCTCGGGGTGC
>NZ_JBFBAO010000492.1:0-4135 GCF_040682255.1 Micromonospora sp. NPDC051296
GGTCACCGGGTCCGTCAACGGCAAGGATGTGACGACTGTCGTCACCGAGCAGTACTCCGGCTCTGCTCAGCCGAGCGTGGCCAGCTCGTTGACCAGGACGTTCGACAGCACCTGACCGTCGCGTTGCACCTCGCGCAGGTACCACTTCTGCTGCGGGGTGCGCGGCTGGTTGAACTGCCACGCGCCGCGTGGGCTGTCGATCTGCCCGATCCGGCCCAGCGCGAGGTTGACCTCCTGCGGGGTGGGCGTGGCGCCGGCCAGGCGGATCGCCTGGTCGAGCACCTTCGCCGCGTCGTACGAGGCCATGGCGTAGGTGGTCGGCGAGACGTTGTGCTTCTTGCGGTATGCCGAGGCGAACCGGCGGTTGGCCGCGTTGTTGAGGTCGGCGGAGTAGTTCAACGCCGTCCGGATGCCGAGCGCGTCGTTGGCCGGCCGGATGCTGTCCAGCACCGTGCCCTCGGTGAGGAAGCCGGGGGCGTAGATGCTGCCCCGGAATCCACCGTCGCGCAGCTGCATGATGAACTCCGCCGCCGCGGCCCCGGAGTAGAAGCAGAAGACCACCGAGGGGTTGCGGCTGAGGGCCTTGTTGATGTCGGAGACGTAGGCGGTCTTGCTCGGGCTCGCGCTGTTGGACGTCCAGACCACCTCGTCACCGATGCGCGAATCGGACTCGCCGAACTCCTGGCGGAAGCCGCGCAGCACGTCCTCGCCGCCGAGGACCCCTTCGGGCATGATCATCGCGACCCGGTCGGTGGGGCCGAGCGCGTCCTTGAGGTAGCGGCCGAGCGCCCGACCCGCCTCGTCGAGCACGTACGACGTACGCCAGATGTATACGACGCTCTGCAGGCTCGTGGGCGAGGCATTGGAGCCGATCAGCGGGACCCGGGCCTGCTCGACCAGGTCTCGGATGCCGAACATGACCGACGAGTTGGCAACCCCGGTCAGGGCGAGGACGCCCTGCTTGAGCAGCCCCTCGACGGCGGCCTGACCGGTCTTGACGCTGTCGCCCTCGTCGGCGACGAGCAGATCGACCGGGTGACTGCCGAGCATGCCCTCGTTGAGTTCCAGGTAGAGCTGGAACCCGTTACCGAGCTCGTCGCCGATGGCCTTGTTCGCGCCGGACTTCGGCGCGATGAGCCCGATCTTGATCGGGGTGCCTGTGCTGCTGGCGTTCTCCTTGGCGTCGGAGCCGCATCCGGCGACGAGTCCGCCCGTACCGATCGCGGCCAGCAGCTGGAGTGCCCGCCTGCGGTTCATCTGCGACACCGGGTTCCCTTCAAATGTGTTGCCGGGCGGCCCTCCGCCCCTTCGGCGTTCTACCTGTTTCGCGACGCTGCGTCAATGGCTATTGATCTTCGTGTAGAGACCGCAACGCGGTGGTTATCTGCGGCCAGGCCGCCGACTCCGGGTCGATGAGTCCGAAGTGCTCGCATTCCGGCAGCTCGACAAGGCGGATATCGGCACCTGCCGCCTGCCCGGCGGCCACGTACGCCCGGCTCATTCCGACCGGAACCTGCTGATCCAACGTGCCGTGCATCACTACGGTGCGTGGTCGAAGGGGTGTCAGGGATCGCGGGTCGGCGGCGGCGTACCGCTCGGGCACGTCAGCCGGCCCGCCGCCGAGCAGCGCGGCCACCGCGCCGGAGTCAAGGTCGAGCCGGTACGCCTCGGCCAGGTCCGCGACCGGGGCGAGGGCGAGCACCCCGCCGACGGCGTCCGGTGCGTGGGCCGCCGTGTACAGCGCCAGGTGCCCACCGGCCGAGTGGCCGACCAGGAGCGGCGGCCCGGGCGCGACCTGGCCGGGTAGCGCGGCGGCGGCCAGCCGCGGCAACGCGGAGACCCCGGCCAGTACGTCGGCCGGCGTGCCCGGCCAGCCACCACCGGGTTGCCCGGTCCGGCGGTACTCCAGCTGGGCGACCGGGTGCCCGAGCGCGGCCAGTGCGGCGGCCAGCGGATCGGTGTGCCGCCGGTCGTACTCCGCACGCCAGAAACCACCGTGCACCACGACCACCAGTGGCCGGGGCGGGCCCGCGTCCGCCGGCCGGCGCAGATCGGCGATCTGGTCGGGGTGCTCGCCGTAGGCGACGGTCACGTCCGGCTCGGGCGCGGGCCGGGTCAGCACGGCTCGGGGATCGGAGGGCATCGGCCGACGGTAGCGCGGATCGCCACGGACCCGTGGACCGGTGCCGGGTGGAACTCGAACGCGGGCCGGCGGGCGCCGGCGGGGGCGGCTGGGTAAAGATGGATGCCATGACCGACGTGCGATCCGCTGGACAAGACGACGAGCCCGGCCGGGACGGTATTGGGCACTCCGGCACGGTGGTGGTGGTCGGGCCGGACGGCCGGCCGGTCGGCACCGTGCAGACCGACGACGGGCCCGGCGAGGACCCAACGCGCCTGGTCGAGCAGCCGGCCAAGGTGATGCGGATCGGCAGCATGATCAAGCAGCTCTTGGAGGAGGTCAAGGCGGCCCCGCTGGACGACGCCAGCCGGCACCGGATGCGGGAGATCCACGAGCGGTCGATCGTCGAGCTGAAGGAGGGGCTGGCTCCCGAGCTGCGCGAGGAACTGGAGCGGATCTCCCTGCCCTTCAACGAGGATCAGGCGCCCAGCGAGGGCGAGCTCCGGATCGCCCACGCCCAGCTGGTCGGCTGGTTGGAGGGGCTGTTCCACGGAATCCAGGCCGCTCTGGTCGCCCAGCAGATGGCGGCTCGGGTGCAGCTGGAGCAGATGCGGTCCGGGCGACAGGCGCTGCCCAGCGGGCCGGCCGGGGCGGTGCTGCCGGGGATGCCCGGCATCGGTCAGCCGCCGGGCGGCGAGGGGCACAGCACCGGCCAGTACCTCTGACCTCGGCGCGGCGTGCGGCGCGCAGCTGACGGTCCGCACGCCGGCCGGGGTCACCGGCCGCGCCGGCTCAGTCCGCCCCGAAGACCTTCTCCAGGTACGCCGCCACGCCGTCGGTGGAGTTCGCCGAGGTGACCTCGTCGGCGATCGCCAGCACGGCGGGGTGTGCGTTGGCCACCGCCACCCCCCGTCCGGCCCAGGTCAGCATCGGCACGTCGTTGGGCATGTCGCCGAAGGCCAGCACGTCGGTCGCGTCGATGCCGATCCGGTGGCAGTACCAGGCCAGCCCGGCCGCCTTCGTCACGCCGGCCGCCGAGATCTCCACCAGCCCGGAGTGCGAGGAGTGGGTGGCCTCCGCCAACCCAGCGAGGGCAGCGGCGACCAGCTGGGTGAACCGGTCCGGATCCTGCTCGCCGGCGCGGGCCAGCACCTTCACCGCCGGCACCGACAGCAGTTCCTCGGGGGTCTCCACGACCCGGATCGCGGTTTCGTCGGCGTCCCAGCGCAGCGGGTAGTGCGTCTCGTGCCGCATCTGCCGGCTGTCCACGATCTCCACGGCGAGGCTCACCCCGGGTATCTCGGCCCGCAGCCGGCGGGCCACCTCGGCGAGCAGCTCCGGGGCCAGCGGGTCGGCCCGCAGCACCTCGTCGTTGACCGGGTCGTAGACCACCGCGCCGTTGGCGCAGACCGCCGGCAGCGGCTCGGCCAGCTGGTCGTACACCATTTTGAGCCAGCGGATCGGTCGGCCGGTGACCAGCACGACCGGCGTGCCCCGGTCGCTGATCCGGGTCAGTACGGCTGCGGTGTGGGCGCTGAGCGTGCGGTCGTCGCGGAGCAGCGTGCCGTCGATGTCGGTGGCGATCAGGTGTGGCGTCGCGTCCATCACCTGGACAGTAGCCGGTCGAGGTAGATCGCCACCCCGTCGTCGTCGTTGCGCAGGGTGACGTCGTCGGCGACGGCGCGCAGCGTCGGGTGGGCGTTCGCGACCGCCACCCGGCCCCAGCCGGCCCACTCGAACATCGGCAGGTCGTTGGGCATGTCGCCGAAGACCAGCACCTCCGCCGGGTCGACCCCGAGGCGCTGCGCGACCACGCTGAGCCCGGTCGCCTTGTCCACCCCGGGCGGGCAGATCTCGATGAAGCCGAGCCCGGCCTGGGTGAGCGTGGCGAGGTGCGCCGGGACGATCTCCCGGGCGGCGGCCAGCAACTCGTCCACGTGGTGGTCGGCGGTCCTCGCGAACGCCTTGATCACGTCGCCGGCGAGGCACTCGTCGCGGGTGCGTACCTCGAAC
>NZ_JBFBAO010000493.1:0-4123 GCF_040682255.1 Micromonospora sp. NPDC051296
GACCTGACCGGCAAACGGCTGTCCACCGCGCTTCCCGCCGAGGTGACCCGATGACCACCGCTGCCCAGATCACCGACCTGACACGTACGTGTCAAACCGACATCTCCACTTCCGCTCTGATCGCCGTGCTGGAAGGTGCGTGGAACGCGATCCGTGGCCAGCACTCCGAGGTTCCGGCGGCGGTCATCGTCGTCGGCTCCGGCTCTCCCTCCAAGCCCAATCAGGGCATGAAGTGGGGCCACTTCGCGGCCCTGCGCTGGCAAGCCGGCGACACCCAGTTGCCGGAAATCCTGATCTCCGGTGAGGGCCTGTCCCGTGAACCGGAAGCCATCTTCACCACCCTCCTGCACGAGGCCACCCACGCTCTCGCCGACGTGCGAAGGATTCAGGACACGTCGCGGCAGGGCCGCTGGCACAACAAGAAGTTCGCCACCCTCGCCGCCGAACTCGGCATGTCCACGACCAAGGACGACAAGCTCGGCTACTCGCCCTGCGCCCTGACCGACCTCACCCGCGCCCGCTACCGGGCCACCATCACCAGCCTTGGTGAGGCGCTGCGCTTCTACCGGCATCCGGAACCGACCGGGGAAGCCAAGACCCGCACGAACAACAACAACGGCATCTCGTGTGAGTGCGAGTGCCCGCGCAAGCTGCGCATCTCCACGGCGGCCTTCGAGCAGGCCCCCATCGTGTGCGCGGCCTGCGGATCCGCGTTCCTGCCCGAGGACATCGACCGCGACACCTACGAACACCCCACCTTCACCACCGGCACCGCCGGTGATGACGACGACCAGGACCAGGCCGACGACGACTCCGAGGACCCGATGGTGTTCTACGACCCGACCGGCGAGCGCTACGGCCTGCCGACCTACCCCTACAAATTCGCCCCCGCCGGCCTGCTCACCCGCCGGCAACTGCGCGAGCGTCACCTGCGCCCCGGCGGCCAGGAACCCGCCGCGCAGATCCTCTGGCGTCGCGGCAAGCGCGTCGCCTACCTCTACCGACTCGACCTCGCCCAGCCCAAGCGCAGGGCCACCCCCGCCCAACGAGCGGCCATCGACAAGGCGCTCACCGCGCGGCGTACCTGCCCCACCTGCGCAGAGATCAAGCCCTACTACATCCCCCGCCGCACCGGCTCCTGCCTCGACTGCACCTCCGAGGTGAACCGATGACAACCACCAACCGATCCTCGCGCGGATGGGCCTACCTCGGCCTCACCCTGGGCGGACTCGTGTCCGTCGCCGCGAACATCGCGCACTCCTTCATCGCCCCCGACGACGCTCCGGAGAACTGGAGCCCGGAACCCGGCAAGGTCGTCTCCGCGATCGTGTGGCCGCTGTTCCTGTTCATCGCCATCGAAATCCTTGCCCGCACCCCATGGCCGACCGGCATGGGATGGAACCTGCTCCGCTGGATCGGTTTCCCGCCCGTGGCCCTGGTCGCCGCGTTCGTGTCCTACCGGCACCTGTCCGGACTCCTCGACCACTACAACGAGGAAACCCTCGTCGTCTGGCTCGGTCCCCTCGCCGTCGACGGCCTGATGCTCAAGGCCACCGCCGCGCTACTCGCCAACAAACACGCCAACCGGCCAACCGAAACCGTCCCGGCACCCACGCCGGCCACCCTCGCTGAGGCCCCGTCAACCGACATCCCCGCCTCACCGACGGTCCGCCCGGCCGCCGCGACCCCGGCCACCACACCCACCGACGAACCCGCACCCATCCACGAGCCGATCACCCTGCCCACCTCTGGCGAGGACACCCCGACTCCGACGACGGTCGAGCCCACCCCGGACACCACCGGCCCGGACCCGACCCCGGCAACCCCGGTGCCCGCGACGGTCACCACCGGCCCGCCGGCAGCGCTGCTGCCCAACGCCCGGATCGTCGCCGCCGCACACGAGAAAGCCCACGGTGAGCCCATCACCGCCGGTCAACTCGCCGTCCGGCTCCGCGTACCGACCAGCACGGCCGCCGACATCCTCACGGCCCTGACCAACCAACCGACTGTCAACCACCAACCGCATAACGGCACTGCCGTGGGAGCCACCGCGTGACCTCCTCGACGTTGCCTCTCGTGCCCGAAACCACCACGGTTTCGGGCACGGGAGCATGCGCCGACGCAGACACCGGCTACTGGCCCTGGGCCACCCCCACCCGCACCACCCGCACCCCGGCTGATGACGGCTGGATACGCGGTCACGATCCCCGCACCGTCGCGTCCGGGCGTGCCCGCGCCCAGGACCCCGACTACCCCGAATGGCTCAACCACGTCCGGGCCGCGTCCGCGTGTAAGCACCCGATCCGGCTGGCCGGGCAAATCCACGTCACCGACGGCGACGGCAACCGGGTCGCCACCGTCGACACCGACGACATGCCCGACGGCGCGATCTACACCCCCTGCGGCAACCGCCGCGCCTCGGTCTGCCCGTCCTGCGCGGAGCTGTACCGCCGCGACACCTTCCACCTCATCAAAGCCGGCCTGCAAGGCGACCGGTGGGGACTACCACCCCTGCACGAACACATCGCCATCTTCCTCACCGCCACCGCCCCGTCGTTCGGGCCGGTGCACCACCGTGTCATCAAGGTTCACTCCGCGGACTGCCGGCGCAAGGACGGCTGCACCTGCCGCCCCGCCGTCTGCCACCCGTTCGGCCGCACCTGCCCCCACGGCCGGGAGCTGCGCTGCGGTACCCGGCACAAGGCCGGCGACAACCAGCTCGGGCAGCCGTTGTGTCTGGACTGCTACGACCACCACGGCCAGGTCGTGTGGAACCACGAAGCCCCGGAACTGTGGCGCCGCACCATCCAACAAGTCGACCGCGAGCTACGCCGACTCGGCCGCGCCCCCGGCGTGGAGCTGCGCCGCCGCTACATCAAGGTCTACGAATTCCAGGTACGCGGCGTCATCCACTACCACGCCCTCATCCGCCTCGACGGCGAGAACCCCGACTGCCCCGGCGCGATCGTCCCACCACCCGCCGCGATCAGCCGGGACATGTTCGCCGACGCCGTACGAGCCGCCTTCGTCAAGACCGCCTACACGTCCGCATCGCACCCCGCCAACGACGGGCACGGATGGCGGATCGCCTGGGGTGACAAGGGCCTCGACATCAAACACGTCAACGCCCCCGGCGGAGAAGTCAACCTCGCCCAAATCACCGGCTACATCGCCAAGTACGTCACCAAAAGCACCGAGGTCACCGGGCTGAACCTCCGCCGCGTCGACGACCTCTCCGTCGAAATCCACGGCAACCCGGGAACCCACCTCGGGCGGCTCATCCGCGCCTGCTGGGACCTCGGCGAACACCCCGACTACCACCGGCTGCGGCGGTGGGCACACCAGTTCGGCTACGGCGGCCACATCACCACCAAAAGCCGCGCCTTCTCCGTCACCCTCGGCTTCCTCCGCATGCAGCGCACCATCTGGCGGCGTACCGAGGGCCACCCCCACACCTGGGACGACGAACAAGCCGAACGCGTCATCTACGAACTCGGCTACCAAGCGACCGGCTGGATCAGCACCGGAGACGCCCTCCTCGCCAACACCGCCGCCGCCCTCGCCCGCGCCCGACACCTTGCCGGACTCGACGCCCTGGCCGACGAGCAGGCGGCCCACCGGACCGCCGCCCAACCCCTGGCCGCTTGACACGTACGTGTCAACGCCCCGTGAACCCGTTCCTTGACAACTCCACAGCGACACACCAACCACCCGACCACCCGGCCATCCGGAAGGAGCCCGGCATGCCCACACGCCCCCGACCCCTCATCGCGGTCCGGCTCATCGGCCCGACCGCCACCGTCACCACCCACGCCGCCACCATCGCCGCCCAACTCGTCGCGCACTACGGCCACCAGCGGGTCACCTGCCGCACCAGCACTCGCACCGCCGGCTACAGCGGCGAAAGCCGCGCCTATATCACCCTCACCCCGAAGGAGGCACCACATGGATAGGAGTCAGGTCCAGATCGTTCCGAGGTGGCATTCCCCGGCCGAAGTCGCCGTGATTCTCGGCTACGGCTTGTCCAAGGTGAAGAGTCGCACCTAGCTAGGGGTGGCGCTCGCGCTGTCCGGGGCGGGTGGCCGGCAGCCGCAGACCGGCGGCGTCCAACACGCCCTCGACC
>NZ_JBFBAO010000494.1:0-4120 GCF_040682255.1 Micromonospora sp. NPDC051296
TGCCGCCGGAGGGCTACCTGCCGGGCGTACGTCAGCTCTGCACCGAGCGCAACGTGCTGTTCATCGCCGACGAGATCCAGTCCGGCCTGGGCCGCACCGGCACCACCTTCGCCTGCGAGCAGGAAGGCGTCGTCCCGGACATGTACCTGCTGGGCAAGGCGCTCGGCGGCGGCATCGTGCCGGTCTCCGCGGTGGCGGCCGACGCGGACGTGCTCGGCGTACTCAAGCCGGGCCAGCACGGCTCCACCTTCGGCGGCAACCCGCTCGCCTGCGCGGTGGCCACCGAGGTGGTCCGGCTGCTGGCCACCGGCGAGTTCCAGCGCCGCTCGGCCGAGCTGGGCGAGCGGCTGCACGCCGGCCTGCGCGGGCTGATCGGCAAGGGCCTGGTCGCGGTCCGCGGCCGGGGCCTTTGGGCCGGCCTGGACATCGACCCGGCGCTGATGAGCGGCCGGGATGCCTGCGAGCGACTGATGGAGCGCGGTGTGCTGGCCAAGGACACCCACGGCTCGACCATCCGCCTCGCCCCGCCGCTGGTGATCACCGAGGAGGAGATCGACCACGCGGTGGCGCAGCTGGCCGCCGTGCTGGCCGGCTGAGAAGTCGTACCACCGGACGGGCGTCGGGACCACGGTCCCGACGCCCGCCGTCGTCTGCGGGACCTCAGCGGGGCAGGCGCATCGCCATGGTGGGCGCCTCGGCCATGACCGAGTCGGGGTTGTACGGCGCACCCGTCGGCAGCTCGCCGGGACGGCCGATCTGCACCCCGGGGTAGAGCTCCACCATGTCACCGGTGCCCAGGACGCGGGACTGCTGCGGCGCCAGGGGGATCCGGTCCGCCTCCGCCATCGAGCCGCCCGGCCGTACGCCGGAGCCGTTGGTGCTCACGTCGGTGGCGACGACGTCAGCGCCACGCAACTCCAGCCGGAGGTGGCTGCGGCTGATCCACCGGCGGGCCTCGTCGTTGAGCCACTGCCCGAGCATGATCCCGCCGGAGCCGTCCGGCGCCCGGCCGACCACCGCCGGCTGCTCCTCGGTGAGCACGAAGCGGCGCCGGATCAGGCCGCCGACGCGTACCGCGAGAACCTCACTGCGCGGCCGGGGACCGGCGTCGCGGAGCCGGCTGCCGTGCCGGGGGCAGGTCGGCACGCCGTTACGCAGCGACGGTGGCGGCTGACCGGACGGCACGCGGTCCACCGCGGCCAGGTCGGCGAAGGCACCGCCGCCCCCGCCGCCACCGAAGAGGGTGCAGCCCGACTCCGGGCACCGCCACTCCCGGGTGAGCAGCTTGGCGCCGGACGGCGACGGCGACCCGACCACCGGCGTGTGGCCCCCGCCGACGTGGGCGATGAAGACCGGGCCACCGGCGCCCGGCACCGGGGCGAGCGCCCGACCCGGCTGCTCCACCAGCCAGGGGAACCGCCCGCGCAGGCCGTCGAAACGGACCCGGCTGAGCACCGGCAGGCCGAGCAGGTCGGCCACCTCCAGCATCCGGTCACCGGGGTTGTCGAGCACCTCGACCTTGCCGTCGTCGGCCCAGCGGCGGACCACCATCCGCTCGTTGGAGGTCAGGTCGGCGTCGGAGAGCACACCCCGGTGCACCACCGCGTAGACCGGGACGCTGTCCTCCTCCATGCTGCGCGCCAGCGCGTCGATGACCATGCCGAGGCGCAGCGTGCTGGCCGGGCGTCCGCCGTCGAGGTCCTGGTATCGGATGATCTCGGCCAGGTCGAGCACCGCGCGGGCCAGCTGCGGATCGGTGCAGACCCGCCCCTCGATGGCGTCCAGCACCTTGCTGATCTCGAACCTCATCGGGCGGCCTCCACGATCTCGTCGATCAGGCGAGCCAGCTCGACGTCACGCATCGTGACGCCGCCGGCCGAATGGGTCACGCAGCGGAAGGTCAGGGTCCGCCACCGGATGTCGATGTCGGGGTGGTGGTCCCGCTCCTCGGCCGTCACGGCGACCCGGTCGACCACCGCGATGGCGTCCGGGAAGCTGGCCAGCTCCACGGTGCGGGTGATCCCGGTCGGGTCTCCCGACCAGCCCGCCAACCCACCCAGTTCGTCTCGCACCGCCGCCGCGGTGAGCACGTCTGCCATGGCCAGACCCTACCGGTGGCACTCGGAACACCGGCGACCTGCGGCGCTCCCGGCAGCGCCGGCGGCGGAGAATACGGGCAGCAGCCCCGAACCCGGGCGGCTAGGCTGCTGACCGCCGGGCCAGCCCCGACCGGAGGGACTCGTTACGGCCCGCCACGAGGAGACGATCCGATGCGCATCAGACGGTTGGCGACCACGGGGGTCGCACTCGCCACCGCCCTCAGTCTCGGACTGACCGGCTGCGTCCCGACCGCGACCCGGGACGCGGCCTCCCCCTCCGCCTCGGCCAGCAGCGCGCCGGCTGACCCGCGGGCCGAGCTGACGGCCGCGCTGGAACAGCTCAACAAGCAGAGCGCCCAGGTCGAACTCGTCTCGCCGATCATGAACGCCTCCGGGGCGCTGGATCCGCTGAGCAAGACCTCCGACATGACGCTCGACATGGGCGCCATGGGGAAGATGCAGATGGTCAGCAGCGGCGACGACGTCTACCTCAAGATGAGCGGCAAGCTGGCCGGGCCCTCCGACAAGTGGCTACATCTGGACATTGCCAAGCTCGGCGACGACAGCCAGCTCAAGACCATGGCCGATGGCGACCCGGGCAACGTGACGGGAATGATCAAGAGCATCGTCGCGGTCGAGCGCACCGGCCCGGGCAGCTTCGCCGGCACCCTGGACTACACCAAGAGCGTCGGCGAGGACTCCGACCTGGTGCAGACGTTCGGCGACAAGGCCGCGGCCGTTCCGTTCACCGCCACTGTCGACGCGGACGGCCGGCTGACCGAGCTGATCATCGACATGACCGCGCTCGACCCGAGCCTCGGCGAGATGCGAGTCACCTACTTCAACTTCGGCAGCCCGGTGACCGTACGCACGCCTCCGGCGAGCGAGGTCGAGACCGCCCCGGCGGAACTGCTGGACGCCTTCGACACCTGAGCGATCGACGGCCTGACCCTGGTACGAAGAGCCCCGCCGAGGGTGCCCTTCGTACCAGGGATCCAGGATCAGCTCATCCGGCCGACGGCTGAGCGCAGCCGGAGCAGGTCGCGGCGGCGGCGCTCGTAGGTGGCGGCCAGGCCGATCAACGCCAGCCCGGCGGCGGCCAGGAAGACCCAGCGCGGCAGCAGATCCCAACTGCGCACCAGCTCGTGCAGGGCGAGCAGGGTCAGGGCCACCCCGCCGAGCACCACCGGCGCCTGCCAGCGGCGGACCGCCCCGAGCAGCGTCGCGGTGAGGGCGGCGGCACCGAGCAGCAGCCGCCGCCACGGCTGCGGGTCCGGGCCGAACAGCACGGCGGCCAGGCTGGGCAGCAGCACCGCGGCCAGGCCCGGGCCGAGCGCGAGCCAGCTGGTGAACCCCGGCCGGGTACGCAGCGCCACCGCGCCCGCGCCGAGCGCCAGCACCGCCAACGGCACCGTGTACGCCTCCAGCACCGTCACCCCGCCGGCCACCAGCAGCAGCCAGACGGCGAGCACTTCGCTGCCACCGGCGATGCCCGCGAAGACCCACCGCCGCCCGATCGACTCGCCCCGGGTCAGCAGTCGCACCCCGACCGCGGCACCCCACAGCACGCAGACCGTCGCGCCGTGCCGGGGCGCGCCGGCGGTGAGCAGCAACGCGACCAGCGCCACCGCCTGCGCGGCGGCGTCCAGCGCCCGACCCACCAACCCCGCCGGCCCGACGCCCGCGGCTGTGTCCGGCACGGTCGCCCGCCGGGTGGCCGACGTCGCGGCGAGCGCGAGGGCGAGCGCCGCCACGCCGAGCACCGCGAACGCGGCCACGCGCAGCGGCAGCCCGCCGGCCAGCGGGGCGGTGACGGCGAACCCGGTCGCCGCCGCGACCGCGATCAGCCAGCCGGCCAGGCGTACCACGGGATGACGTGCGGCCGCCCCGGCCACGGCTGCCGCCACCACCAGCAGGCCCAGCCCGGCCAGCGTGCCGGCCCGGGTGGCCTGGAGGTTGAGCAGCCCGGCCCCGGTCAGCACTACTCCGACCGGCACACCGGCTCCGACGAACGGGGCGGG
>NZ_JBFBAO010000495.1:0-4119 GCF_040682255.1 Micromonospora sp. NPDC051296
GGAGCACCTGTCCGCGCTGCGGGCCATCCCCGGCCTGGACGTGGTCCGCCCCGCCGACGCCGACCACGCCGGCCCCGGCGTCACCGTCGCCCACCAGGACGAGTGGTGCGTGGCTGCCGGTCACCGGATCGAACTCGACCCTGGTGCTGATGCTGCTGGCCGTGGTGGCGTTCTGCGTCGGCGGAATCCTCTTCGTGATGGCTTACGAACGCCGTCGGCGGTTCACCACACCCGAATGACGCCCGGCCGAGGCCGGGCAGGCCGAGCGGCTAGGCTTGGCGACGTTGTGTCCGGATGCCACCGTGGGTCGGCTACCGCCCGAAAGCTGGAGTTCTCATGACCACGACGCTGCCCGCGTACGACGAGGTCGTCGCGCGCTACGAGCCGGTGATCGGCCTGGAGACCCACGTCGAGCTGGGCACGAACACGAAGATGTTCTGCGGCTGCCCGACCGACTTCGGCGGCGAGCCGAACACCCGGGTCTGCCCGGTCTGCCTGGGCCTGCCCGGCTCGCTGCCGGTGGCCAACAAGGCGGCCATCGAGGCGACCATCCGGATCGGTCTCGCGCTGAACTGCTCCATCGCGGAGTGGTGCCGGTTCGCCCGGAAGAACTACTTCTACCCGGACATGCCGAAGAACTTCCAGATCAGCCAGTACGACGAGCCGCTCTGCGTCGACGGCTACCTGGACGTCGAGGTGAACGGCGAGATGGTGCGGATCGGCATCGAGCGGGTGCACCTGGAGGAGGACACCGGCAAGACGCTGCACGTCGGCGGTGCCACCGGCCGGATCCACGGCGCGACCGAGTCGCTGGTCGACTACAACCGGGCCGGCATCCCGCTGGTCGAGATCGTCACCAAGCCGATTCCCGGCACCGGCGCCCTCGCCCCCGAGATCGCCCGCGCGTACGTCACCGAGCTTCGCGACGTGCTCCGCTCGCTCGGCGTCTCCGACGTACGCATGGAGGAGGGCTCGCTGCGCTGCGACGTCAACACCTCGCTGAACCTGCCGGGCGAGGAGTGGGGCACCCGCACCGAGACCAAGAACGTCAACTCGCTGCGCTCGGTCGAGCGGGCGGTCCGCTCGGAGATGCTGCGCCAGGCCGCGGTGCTCGACGCGGGCGGGCGGATCACCCAGGAGACCCGGCACTTCCACGAGGACACCGGGGACACCACCCCGGGCCGGTCCAAGGAGACCGCCACCGACTACCGGTACTTCCCCGAGCCGGACCTGGTGCCCCTCGCCCCGGACGTGGCCTGGGTGGCCGAGCTGAAGGCCGCCCTGCCGGAGCTGCCCCGGCTGCACCGGCGACGCCTCCAGGAGGCGTGGGGGCTGTCCGATCTCGACATGCAGTCGGTGCTCAACGCCGGCGCGGTCGAGCTGATCGAGAAGACGGTCGCCGCGGGTGCCTCGCCGGCCGCCGCCCGCAAGTGGTGGCTGGGCGAGCTGTCCCGGCGGGCCAACGAGGCGGGCGTGGAGCTGGCCGACATCGGGGCCACCCCGACCCAGGTCGCCGAGCTGCAGAGCCTGGTCGACGCCGGCAAGCTCAACGACAAGCTGGCCCGCACCGTGCTGGAGGGCGTGGTCGCCGGCGAGGGCTCGCCGACCGAGATCATGACCAACCGGGGGCTGGAGGTCGTCTCCGACACCGGCGCGCTGACCGCCGCCGTGGACGAGGCGATCGCCGCCAACCCGGAGATCGCCGACAAGGTCCGCAGCGGCAAGGTGGCCGCGGCCGGCGCACTGGTCGGCGCGGTCATGAAGACCACCCGCGGCCAGGCCGACGCCAAGACCGTCCGCGACCTGATCCTCGAACGCCTCGGCGCCTGAGGTGTAAGGAAGGGCCCCTTCTTAACGCCTCGTGTAGAGGAGGGGCCCCTTCTTAACGGCCGAGGCAGCAAGCGTGCAGCAGGCGCGACCCGCGCCACCCCCGTGAGGGCGTCAACGGCGACGCCCGGATGGAGTCCACCGTGAACCAGCACGACCTCGATGTCCTCGACGAGATCCAGCGACGGGTGCTGTGGCTCGCCACCCGCATCGTGGACGCGGCCAACCACGAGCGCAGCACCGGCGACGGGGTCAAGGTCGGCGGACACCAGGCGTCCAGCGCCTCCCTGGTCACCGCGATGACCGCGCTGTGGTTCGCCCACCTGGACGCCGAGGACCGGGTCGCGGTGAAGCCGCACGCCTCGCCGGTGTTCCACGCCATCCAGTACCTGCTCGGCAACCTGGACCGGTCGTACCTGACCCGGCTGCGGGCGCGGGGCGGTCTGCAGTCGTACCCGTCGCGGACCAAGGACCCGGAC
The DNA here is from genome assembly GCF_040682255.1 of Micromonospora sp. NPDC051296. Classification (NCBI taxonomy): domain Bacteria; kingdom Bacillati; phylum Actinomycetota; class Actinomycetes; order Micromonosporales; family Micromonosporaceae; genus Micromonospora; species Micromonospora sp. NPDC051296. The sequence continues at coordinate 2,307 of NZ_JBFBAO010000495.1, forward strand.
GGCGTGGACTTCTCCACCGGGTCGGTCGGCCTCGGCGCCGCCGCGCCGCTGTTCGCCGCCGTGACCCGCCGCTACGTCGACGCGCACTTCGGCGCCCGGCCGCAGTCCCGGTTCGTCGCGCTGATCGGTGACGCCGAGCTGGACGAGGGCAACATCTGGGAGGCGGTCGCCGACCCGGCCACCACCGGGCTCGGCAACGTGATGTGGGTGGTCGACTTCAACCGGCAGTCGCTGGACCGGGTCGTCCCCGGCGTACGGATCGACCAGTGGCGCGGCCAGTTCGAGGCCGCCGGCTGGCACGTGGTCGAGGTGAAGTACGGCCGCCGGCTCGCCCAGGCGTACGCCCGGCCGGGCGGCGACGCGCTGCGCGACTGGATCGACGCGATGCCGAACGAGCAGTACCAGTCGCTGTTCGGGTTGACCGGGCCGGAGCAGCGCAAGCAGTTCCTGGACGGGGCACCGGCCGCGGTGGCCGCGTTCGTCGCCGACATCGCCGACGAGGAGCTGGGCCCGCTCGTCACCGACCTGGGCGGGCACGACCTCACCGCGCTGCTCGACGCGTACGCGCAGTGCGACGCGGTGACCGACCGGCCGAGCGTGGTGTTCGCGTACACCGTCAAGGGTTGGGGTCTGCCGATCGCGGGCAATCCGCGTAACCACTCGGCGCTGCTCACCGGCGAGCAGGTCGCCGCGTTGCGGGCCGCGCACGGGCTGACCCGCGACACCGAGTGGGACCGCCTCGACCCGGCGTCGCCGGCCGGGATCCGGGCCGGGCAGCGCCGGGAGGCGCTGTCCCGACCGCCGCGTGAGCGGGCGCTCGGGGTCACCGTCCCGCAGACCACGAGGGTACGCGCGAACAAGCCGATCTCCACCCAGGAGGTGTTCGGCCGGGTGCTGGTCGACCTGGCCCGTGACCCGCAGGTCGGGAAGTACCTCGTCACCACCGCGCCGGACGTGGCGACCTCGACCAACCTGGCCGGGTTCATCAACAAGACCGGTGTGTTCGCCCCGACCGCCCAGCGCTCCTGGTCGGAGGACCGGATGCTGCGCTGGACGGAGAGCCCCGACGGGCAGCACATCGAGCTGGGCATCTCCGAGATGAACCTGTTCCTGCTGCTCGGTCAGCTCGGCCTGTCCTGGGATCTGTCCGGGCAGCCGCTGCTACCGGTCGGCACCGTGTACGACCCGTTCGTGCTGCGCGGCCTGGATGCCTTCCTCTACGGCACCTACTCCGGCTCCCGGTTCGTGGTGGCCGGCACCCCGTCCGGCATCACCCTCGCCCCGGAGGGCGGCGCCCACCAGTCGACCATCACCGCGAGCGTGGGCCTGGAACTGCCCGGGGTGACCTTCGTCGAGCCGGCGTACGCGGCCAGCCTGGACTGGCTGCTCTGCGACGCGTTCGGCCACATCGCCGGCGCACCGCAGCCGACGCCGACCGCCGCGCCAGCGGAGGACGGGGCGTACTACTTCCGGCTCAGCACCCGGCCGGTCGACCAGGCGCCGTTCGAGGCCGCCCGCGCCCGGCTCGGCGACGCGGTGCTACGCCGGCAGGTGCTCGCCGGGGCGTACCGGCTGGTCGACGCCCACCAGGCGTACCCGCACCTGGCCGACGCCCCGACGGTGCAACTGGCCGCCTCCGGCGCGGTGCTGCCCGAGGTGATCGCCGCGGCGGCGGAACTGGCCGACGAGGGCGTCGCCGCCCATGTGGTCGACGTCACCAGCCTGGACCGCCTGTACCGGGCCTGGCAGCGCACCCTGCGGCAGGGCGTACGCACCGCCACCGTGCCCAGCGTGCCCGGCGCGCTGCGGTCGG
>NZ_JBFBAO010000496.1:0-4115 GCF_040682255.1 Micromonospora sp. NPDC051296
CGAAAGCCGCCAGCAGTCGCTCGCCGGACCGGTAGCTGGTGGTCAGCAGCATCTGCGCGGCGGGCGCGCCGGAGGCGGTGCGGAACCGGTGCGGGAAACCCGTCACGCCGCTGGGGTCAGCGCCCCGGAAGGCGTACGTGGACGAATCAGGATCGGCGAAGGCGACCAGCGGGATCCCGCCCCCGGCAACCGTCTCCAGCAGGTCGAGCTGGGCGGGATCGGTGTCGGCGAGCTCGTCGACGTAGACGTACGCCAGCCGGCGCCGCTCGGCCGCCAGCAGCTCCGGGTCGTCGCGCAGCATCCCGGTGGCCGCCCGGACCAGCTCCGCCGGGTCGTACGCGATCGAGCCCCGGTTGGCGACGTCACGCAGGGCCAGCACGGCGACGTACTCCCGGAGGAACCGGGCGGCGGCCGGCCAGTCGGCGCGACCCAGCCGCTCACCGAGCCGGGCCAGCTCGACCGGGCCGACCCCGCGTTCGGCCGCGCGCATCAGCAGGTCGCGCAGCTGGGCGGCGAACGCCCGGGTACGCAGCGCCGGGCGCAGCTCCTCCGGCCAGCCGACCGGGTCGTCGCCGGGCTCCTCGCCGACCACGTCCAGCAGCTCGCGAATGATCAGATCCTGCTCGGGCCCGGTGAGCAGCCGGGGCGACGGCTCGCCCCGCTCGGCGGCGGCGCGCCGCAGCAGCCCGAAGGCGTACGCCGGGAAGGTGCGCACCAGCGGCTCGCGCAGCACCCGCTGGCCGGCCGCGGCGATCCGCGCCTCGATCCGGTGTCGCAGGTCGGCGGCACCCCGCCGGCTGAAGGTGAGGACCAGGATCTGTTCCGGGTCGACCCCCTCGGCGACCCGGGTGGCGACCGCCTCGACGAGCGTGCGGGTCTTCCCGGTGCCCGGTCCACCGAGGACGAGCATCGGCCCGTCGGTGTGCGCGACGACCTCCACCTGCCCGGGATCGTCCCGCCGACCGGCCCCACCGGCCGGCTCCTCCGCCACGCCCTGGCGAGCCTGACCCGGCGCGGCCTCCGAATACGCCTGGCCTGCGCCGGCCTCCGGGCGAGCCGGATCCGCGACGGCCGCCGCGACGGCCCGACCCGGAACGACCTCCGGATCAGCCTGACCCGCTGTGGCCTCCGGGTGGGCCCGTCCCGGCCGGGGCTCCGGGTGAGCCTGGCTCGGGGCGACCTCTGGGTGGGCTTCACCTGGGTGGTGCCCGGTGGATGGGCCGCTCCCCTGGGTCGGCCCGGCGGGCCGACGCACCAAACGGTACGCCTGCATCCCGTCATCCCATCACGGCCCTGCGACACTTCCCGACCCGCCACACCCGCCGGCGCCCCAGCTCACGCGTGGCCTCGACAAAGTGCGACCGCCAGCGCGAGGATCGCTGGCAGCTCAGCTGCTGCCGCCTCGGCGTGTCGCGCAGCTCCACTGCCAACGATCAAGAGCTCAGCTCCTCGACCCGCCGCCAGCCGGCCCGGCCATGCTCAGGTGAGGCGGGATTCGAGGGCGTCGAGGGCGGCGGGGACGGTGTCGGCGACGCGGAGGAGGTCGAAGCCGGCGGGCTTGAGGAAGGTCTGGTCGGTGAGGTTGCGCAGCCAGTCGAGCAGCGGGCCGTAGAAGCCGTCGGTGTCCACCAGCACCATCGGCTTGTGATGCAGGGCCAGCGTGGCGGTGGTCCAGACCTCGAAGAGCTCGTCGAGGGTGCCGAGCCCGCCGGGCAGGGTGAGGAAGGCGTCCGATTTGTCGATCATGAGGATCTTCCGGCTGGCCATCGACTCGGTGACCAGCAGTTCGTCGGAGGCGAGGTCGGCGACCTCCAGGTCGACCAGCGACTGCGGGATCACGCCGATCGTGCGCCCGCCCACCGAACGCGCGCCGTCGACCAGCGCGCCCATCATGCCGACGCAGCCGCCCCCGCTGACCAGCGTGTGACCGCGACGGGCGATCTCCGCGCCGGTGGCGGCCGCGAGGTCGAGCCAACGCTGGTCGAGCGTCCGGGAGGAGGCGCAGAACACGCAGATGGCGGCCATCTCCTCAGCGCTCCGCCTCGTCGGCCGCCGCCTGCTGGTCGGCGGCGGTGCGGGCGACGGCGTCCTCGCGTACCGCCTCCTGCTCGGAGCTGAGGACGGCCTCGGCCTCCACGATGTGCCGCACCGCCGCGGCCACGTCGTCGGTGACGCAGATCAGCTCCAGGTCGACCGGCCCGATCTTGCCCTCCCCGGCCATGGTGTCCCGCAGCCAGTCGAGCAGGCCCTGCCAGTAGTCCACGCCCATCAGCACCACCGGGAACCGGGTGACCTTGCCGGTCTGCACCAGGGTGAGCGCCTCGAACAGTTCGTCCATGGTGCCGAAGCCGCCGGGCAGCACGACGAACGCCTGGGCGTACTTGACGAACATGGTCTTGCGGGCGAAGAAGTAGCGGAAGTCGATCGCCAGGTCGACCCAGTCGTTGATGCCCTGCTCGAAGGGGAGTTCGATGCCGAGGCCGACGGAGAGCCCGCCAGCCTCGCTCGCACCCCGGTTGGCGGCCTCCATCACGCCGGGACCACCGCCGGTGATCACCGCGTACCCGGCCCGGGCCAGGGCCGCGCCCAGCGCCTCAGCGAGCTGGCACTCGGAACTGTCCGGCTTGCTCCGGGCGGAGCCGAAAACGCTGACCGCCGGCGGCAGGTCGGCGAGGGTGTCGAAGCCCTCGACGAACTCGGAGAGTATGCGCAGCGCCCGCCAGGCGTCCCTGGTCTTCCAGTCGGCGCGCGCCCGCGAGTCCAGCAGCCGCTGGTCGGCGGTGCTGGCGGGGATCGCCTGCCGACGCAGTGTGACGGCACCGCGATGCCGCTCCTGTCCCGGTTCGCGGCGGTTGCTCTGGGTCATGGGAGCAACCGTAGTGGAGTCAGGCCGGTGAACCCGGCAAACACTTCGTGATCTTGTGCAACCAAATCGCTTTCCCGTACGTCTTACTATTCACATACCGGGTATGCCCCGGCACGCGGGCTTCGGGGGAGGAGACAGCGTGATCACCAACAACGAACGGATCCGGATCCGGCGCCAGATGCAGCGGCGAATCCGCGACGTGGTGGCCGAGCGCCGCCGCAGCCGCCTGCTCGAAACCCCGCCCGAACCGTCCGCCGAAGCCACCACGGACCAGCACCTGTCCACCCTCTGACCACCCGCACCAGCGCGGACGATGATGAAGTCGGCGGGGTCTTCGATCTCCGGAACACCCGCCAACTTCAAGTCTCGAAGGGCCGGGGGCTAAGCGGGGGCGAGCCAGCGGTGGAGAGTGGCGGCACCGTCGCGGATCTTGCCGATCTCGACGTGCTCGTCAGGATGGTGGGCCAGATTCGGGTCGCCCGGGCCGAAGTTCAGCGCCGGGATGCCCATCGCCGCGAAGCGGGCCACATCAGTCCAGCCGAGCTTGCCGATCGGCGCGGCACCCACCGCGGCCAGGAACTCCCGCGCGGGCGGAGCGTCCAGCCCGGGCAGGGCACCGGCCGCGCAGTCGGTCACCGCCAGTTCGTAGCCCGCGAAGACCTCACGCAGGTGCGCCTCGGCTTCGGCCGGCGTCCGGTCCGGCGCGAAGCGATAGTTCACCTCGATCTCGCACCGGTCCGGCACCACGTTGCCGGCGACCCCGCCGTGGATCCGCACCGCGTTCATGCCCTCGCGGTACTCGCATCCGTCGATGGTGACCCGGCGCGCCTGGTACGCCGACAGCCGGCGGAGCACCTCACCGGCCCCGTGCACGGCGTTGACCCCGTGCCACGAACGGGCCGAGTGCGCCCGGACCCCGGTGGTGACCACATTTGCCCGCATGGTGCCCTGGCAGCCGGCCTCCACGATGCCGTACGTCGGCTCCAGCAGCACCGCGAAATCGGCCTGGAGCCACTCCGGGTGGGCCTGGGAGACGAGGGTGAGGCCGTTGTACTTGGACTCGATCTCCTCCGCCTCGTAGAAGAAGTACGTGACGTCGTAGCGCGGTTCCGGCAGGGTGGCCGCGAGGTGCAGTGCGAAGGCAACCCCGGACTTCATGTCCGAGGTGCCGCAGCCGTACATCAGATCGCCGCGCATGGTCGACGGGAAGTTGTTGTTCAGCGGAACGGTGTCCAGGTGCCCGGCCAGC
>NZ_JBFBAO010000497.1:0-4113 GCF_040682255.1 Micromonospora sp. NPDC051296
ATGCGTACCGCCGACAGCCGGCCGGTGCCCACGATGGCCAGTCCGATCCCGACGGACGCCACCGCGATCAGCGCGCTGGCGACGTACGCTGGCCGGGACCACCGCCCGGAAGGGTCACGATGCCGCCTCGCCGCCGCTGGGACGAACTTCCCACCTCGCTGCGTCGCGAGGTCGAGCGGCGTACCGGCGTAATCGGCCGGGCTGACCCTGTCCCCGAGGGTGCCGCCTGCGAAATTGCCGTCACCCTGCACACCGCGACTGGTCGGGTCTTTTGTAAGGGCGGGCAGGCCGAGAGCAGGAAAGGCTGGCTATACCGCCGGGAGGCCCGCATCAACCCGTGCCTGCCCGAGGTGGCTCCGCGCCTGCGGTGGGCCGTGGAGCACGGCGGCTGGCTGTTGCTCGGTTTCGACCACGTGCCCGGCCGTCATCCTTGCCTGGAACCCGGCTCCCCGGACCTGCAGCTGGTCGCCGACCTGTTGGCGACCCTGGCCCGGGAGCTGACGCCCTGCCCGCCCATCGACGTGCAGCCGTTCACCGAACGCTGGCGTGGGCTCATCGCCCCTGAATTGGTCGACGGCGACACCCTGCTGCACACCGACATGACGCCCCGCAACTTCCTGCTCGGTGACCGCCTTCGCCTCGTGGACTGGTCCGCCCCCTGCCGGGGTGCCGCCTGGATCGACACCGCATTCATGCTGGTCCGGCTCGTCCGCGCCGGGCACGATCCTGCGACCGCCGAGCAGTGGGCCGCCGAGGTCCCCGCCTTCGCCCAAGCTGACGATGAGGCGGTCACCGCGTTCACCGACGCCCTCGTCCGCCTCTGGGATCGGGCGCAGCGCACCTCGCCGGCACCGCATCGTGGACCGCTGCTCGCCGCTGCTCGCCGCTGGCGAGCCCACCGCCTGAGCCGACGTCGGCCCGCTGGCTAGCGTCACCGTGCATATGCGGAACGTGTATGCCGGTGAGGATCAACGCGGCATACCTACACCGGCCTTCGGAATCGACAGTGGACGCACGGCCCGGGGCGGGTGCTGGCTCCGGTGACGGTTCGACCCGAACGATCCGTCGCCGCTCCCGCCCGCTCCGGTGCCGCTCCACCCGTCCACCGCACCGGAGGCGTTCACCGATGTCCGCCGTACTCGCCGACTTTCCCGTCCTCACCCCGGTCACCGACGAGGACCTGGCCCTCGCCGCGCGGGCGGTCCGCGTCCACGCGCCGGAGTCTTGGCCGCACGGCCTGCTCTGCCGCAGCGAACGCGTCCCGTACCCGTGCCGCCTGGCCCGCTGGGGCCACGCCACCCTTGACGCCGCCGGCCTCACCGAGGCGCAGGCCGAGGCAATCAAGGAAACGGCACGATGACCGAGCCGGAGGTACGCGAGGCGGTCGCCCGCTGGCTGAGCCTGGTGGCGGCGGACGCGGAGCTGTCCCCGTACCTGATCGGGGTGGACTGGGATCGGCTGAAAGCACACCTGGCGCGGTCGCTGACCAGCGGGACCGGCGGCGAGGCCGAGATCCCGCGCCTGGGCTGGTCGGAGGCGCAGCACCGGCGGGCGGTCGACTACCTGCTCGGGGTCCTGGAGACGCACAACGAACGGTGCGTCGCGAGCTTCTGGGCGGTGGTGGAGGATCGCTGCCCGGGCCTGCTGCCGGAGCGGGACGCCCCACTGCTGCACGCCGCGCTGTCTCAGCTCACCGTCAAAGACGCCCGCCCCAACAGGTTGGCCCTGCTGGCGGTGCTCGGCCGCGCGTACCGTCGCTATGGCCTGCACCCGGCGCACGCCGCCGTCATCGGCGAGGCGTTGCAGGCGAGCGTCCCGTGGCGGCTGGTCGAGCGGGCTGCTGGGCGGATGGGGGACGGCCCGGCCTGGTGGCCGGCCGAGGTGGTCGGCCACGACCGGGCCTGCGACGAGGTCGCCATCCTGACGGTACGGCCGTGGCGGCGGCTGCCGTACCAGTCGGGCCAGGCGGTGCCGGTGTGCACGCCGCGCCGGGCCGGCCGGTGGCGCTGGCTCTGCCCGGCGAACGCGCCGCGCCCGGACGGCACCGTCGAGCTGCACGTCCGCGCGGTCCCCGCCGGCACCGTCTCCACCAGCCTGGTCCACGAGGTACGCCCCGGCGAACTGCTCCACCTCGGCCCGCCCGTCGACACCGGGCTGAGCCTGGTCGACGGTGACCTGCTGCTGGTGGCCGGCGGCACCGGACTGGCGCCGCTGCGTGCCCTGGTCGAGCAGGTCGCCGCCGCCCCGAACGGCCGGCGGGTGACCCTGGTCGTCGGGGCGCGCTCGGTGGAGAGCCTGTACGACGCGGTCACCCTCGACAAACTGCGCCACGACTGGCTGACGATCGTGCCGGCGTTCTCTCACGATGCCCTGGCCGAGCCGGGGGAGCGGGGCGACGCGCTCACCGTCGCCCTCGACCACCTGCGCCCCGACCAGGCGGTGTACGTGTGCGGACCGCCGGCGATGCTCGCCGGCTCCCGGTTGCGGCTGCTCGCCGCCGGGGTGTCCGCCGAGCGGATCCACCTGCCGAATCGGATCCCGTGGCGATGACCATCTACCGCAGCCGTAATGCCCTGACCGGCCCACTCACCCCGGACCGGATCGTCGCGCTCACCCTGCCCTGTAGTCGGCTGGGCCGGCGCGGCTACCAGGTCGACGACGTCGATGCCTTGCTGCGCCGGCTCGCCTACGAACTGGGAGAGCGGTCCCGCCAGCTCACCGAGGTGCGCGCCGAGAACCGGCGCATCAAGGATGCCCTGCGCAGCTGGCAGACCGACCAGTCGGCCGCACGCGCCGACGCCCGGGCAGCGGCCGATGCGACGGCGTGATCGCCATTCCAGCGCTGCGGCCGTCAGCGCAACGACGACATGTGGGACGGACGGTGCCGGAAGCCTCCGGGCATGCCCGATGCGTACGGGAGACCATGGCAGCCTCTCAACTATTCTGAGTGTTCGATCCGTGACTATGGGAGATGGCCATGGTGAGTCGATGGGAAGCGGACGGCACTGCGACGTTTGCGCGGCGGCTCGGTCGTTCGGCGGCCGAGCTTGGGGAGAGCGGTGGCACGACAACCTGCCCTGACATCTGGGAGCTGTCCAACGGCGATGTGGCAATCATCGGCCGAGACCTGACGTCGACCTATGTGGGTCAGTTGCCGGCTGGTGTCAGTGTCGGCGACGACGAGCGACTGGTGGTTATTCCCCGCAGCGTGATCATCGCGGCGAAGTCGGACATCCCGGATGCGTGATCTTCTTCGAGCTTCGCCCGCCCAACGGCTGAACCTTCCCGACTACGAGGCGGACTTCTACGCCGCCGTGGAATCCGTCGACGGGCCTATCCTCAAGACGGAACGGATGCAGTCGTTTCGTGAGCCGGGCAGCCCGAGCTGGGAGGCGTTCGCGGCCGGCCGGTGGAAGGAGGCGCTGCGGATCGCCGCAGAGCCCAACCCCGAGTTGGCGCGGTTCTTCGCCCACCTCGACGAGCTGGGCTCCGGGCTGCACCGCCTGCGCATCGTGGAGCTGCCTCTCACGCCGTACCTGCACTGGGAACTGAACTTCCTCCGCTACCGTGCCGAGGCGGGCGAGCACATCCGGGTGCTCAACGCGGATGCGAACGCGGTCGTGAAGCTGGAATACGAGCATGGCGTCGTTCCCGAGCTGATGGTGGCTGGCAGTCAGGCGGTTTACGAGGTGCGCTACGACGAGGCAGGAGCGCCGGTCGGGGCGGACAAGTTCGTTGCACCTGACGTGGTGGAGGGCTGCCGGTCGCGGGTCACGTCATTGCTCGCCGGCGCGGAGGACTTCGAGTCGTTCTTCCGCCGTGAGGTCGACGGGCTCAAGCCGCCAGACGGTCACGTGTAGTAGCCTGCCTCCACCTGCGAGCGTGGAGGCAGTGTGCCCCGACTGCGGGCGGTGACCGGCCTGGCCCGCCGATCGATGACGCCGACCGCGTTGCTGCTCGCTGTCCTGGTCATCCTCGTCGCCGTGGTGCTGTCGCCGCTGGGCCTACTGTGGATCGGCGAGCGACCTGGATATGACTGGCCGCTGCTCGGCAACGTCGGGCAGGCGTACGGAGCCGCGTCCGCGATCCTCGCCGGGCTTGCGCTCACCGGTG
>NZ_JBFBAO010000498.1:0-4048 GCF_040682255.1 Micromonospora sp. NPDC051296
GTCATCGTCATCACCACCTTCGACCTCGACGAGTACGTCTACGCCGCGCTGCGCGCCGGGGCCCGCGGTTTCCTGCTCAAGGACGCCGGCTCGGTGCTGCTGAGCCAGGCGGTGCACGCCGCGGCCAGCGGTGACGCGCTGATCGCCCCCAGCGTCACCACCCGGCTGTTGCGGGCCTTCGCCGACACCGGGCCCACCGTGCCGCCCCGGCAACCCGTCGAGCCGCTCACCGACCGGGAGGAACAGGTCCTCGCGGCGGTGGCCCGGGGACGGACCAACAGCGAGATCGCGGGCGAGTTGCACATCAGCCTCAGCACGGTGAAGACGCACGTCGCCAGCCTGATGACCAAACTCGCGGCCCGGAACCGGGTCGAGGTCGCCATTTGGGCGTACGAGACGCACCGGGTCCGCCGCGGCGGTTGAGCAACTACTTCATGGTGATGATCTGGATCAGGTTGCCGCAGGTGTCATCGAGCACGGCGGTGACCACCGGCCCCATGTCGATCGCGTCCTGGGTGAACTCGACGCCCAGCCCCTTGAGCCGCTCGACCTCGGCGTAGACGTCGTCGACGGCGAACTGGGTGTACGGGATGCCGTCGGCGACCAGGGCACTCTTGAACGGACCCGCCGCCGGGTGGCCGCTGTCCGGCTCCAGCAGCAGCTGGACACCGTCCGGGTCGGCCGGGGACACCACGGTGAGCCAGCGCGCGTCGCCGGTCGGCACGTCGGTCTTCTTGATGAACCCCAGCTTCTCGGTGTAGAAGGCAAGCGCCTTTGCCTGGTCGTCGACGAGCACGTTGGTGAGTTTGATGCGAATCACGGGTGTGGTTCCTCTCGGTCGATGGGCCACCTCTCGATGATCGAGCGCAACGGGCTCGTGTCGATGTGGTGGAACTTGAACCGGCCCTGCCGCCGGCTGTGCACCAGGCCCGCCTGTTCGAGCACGGCGAGGTGCTGCGAGATGGCCTGGCGGGTGGAGGCCAGGCCATGCTTCATGACCAGCCGGCCGCGAATCTCGAACAGCGTCTGACCGTCCTTGTCGGTCAGCTCGTCCAGGATGACGCGTCGCGTCGCGTCACCTATGGCCTTGAACAGATCGCGGTCTGCGTCCATCGGCACAGTTATAGGCAAGTAGTCACTTGCCTGTCAAGTGGATCGCCGCAGCGCCGCGTCGCTCGACGTGCCGCTACCGAGCGACCAGGTCTTAAGTACGAGCGCGGCGTCGCACCATCGGCCGGTTCAACCCGGGCCCGGATACCGATGAGTCCACGCCGCCGCGATCGCATCATCGAGCCATGTCCGTGAATCGCTCCGGCCGCCGGGAGTGGCTGATCCCCACCGGCCTGATCCTGCTCGCCCTCGTACCGGTGGCCGCCGGCGCCGTCCGGGTCGCCGACCTCTCCACCGGCCCGGTGGTGACACCGGAGAACGCCCGGTTCGTGCACGATCCCCTGCCGGTGGTGGTGCATGCCGTCACCGCCAGCCTGTACTGCCTGCTGGGCGCCTTCCAGTTCGCCCCCGGCTTCCGCCGCCGGCACCGCCGTTGGCACCGGGTGGCGGGACGGGTCCTGGTCCCGGCCGGGCTCCTCACCGGGCTCTCCGGGATCTGGATGTCGCTGTTCTATCCGCTGCTGCCGATCGACGGCGAGCTGCTGATCGGCCTGCGGATCAGCTTCGGTTCGGCGATGGTCGTCTGCATCGTGCTCGGCTTCGTCGCGATCCGGCGGCGGGACCTCGCCCGGCACCGGGCGTGGATGATCCGCGGGTACGCCATCGGCCAGGGCGCCGGCACCCAGTTCCTCACCCACCTGCCGTGGATGCTGGTCTCCGGGACGCCGGGTGAGCTGCCCCGCGCCCTGCTGCACGCCGCCGGCTGGCTGATCAACATCGCGGTCGCCGAGTGGATCATCCGCGCCGGGTCGACCCGGCCGGCCCGGCTCTCCCCCGCCGAGCCCCACGCCGCGGCCGCGCGATCCTGACGACCCGATGCGATCAGGGAGGGCACCTGGAGCGACGGTCCGCGCGCCCGAAACATCGGGCGGCTGGTCCGTGAGGAGTCGCCCGTACCGGGTAACACCGTCGGCAGCACGCCGTGCAGTTCGTATCCGGAAGGGGACGCCGGTCATGAGGACGACCGAGCTGACCGATGGTGGCCACCGCGTGATCGTGGTCGCGGTCGACAAGGGCGAGGACGCGGTCAGCGTCATCAACGACGTCGCGAACCGGTCCGACATCCGCGGGGCCCGGGTCACGGGCGTCGGCGGCTTCCACACCGCCGAGGTCGGCTACTTCGACCGGGAGGCGCGGGACTACGTCCGCGTCGCCGTACCGGAACAGGTCGAGGTGCTCTCGCTGCTCGGTGACATCGCGGAGAGTCAGGGCAAGCCGGCACTGCACGTACACACCGTGCTCGGCCGCCGCGACGGGACCACCGTCGGCGGGCACCTCCTGCGCGGCGAGGTCTGGCCCACGCTCGAAGTGATCATCACCGAGGTGGGCGGGAACCTCACCAAGCAGGTCGATCCGGAAACCGGCCTCGCGCTGCTCAACGCGCCCGGTACGCAGACTGCATGATCCCGCTCGCGCGGGCGGTCACCGGGCGACGTCGTCCACCACCTGGTCGAAGAGCAGGCCGCTCGACCCTTCACCGAGACCGGGTCGCTTGCGCCGGCCGATCCAGGTGTGGGTGGAGCCGTCGGACCAGCGGGCCCGCTGCCGCGCCCGGGTGACGTGCACCCCCTCCCGAGGCACCTCCTCCTCGTGGATCAGCAGGTCGGTGCCGGGTTCGAGGAGCTGCCCGAGCGGCTGCGGGGTGACCGTCTGCCCGTCGTGCCGGCGCGGCACGGTCGCGCGGCGCAGCCGGTACGCGCCGGAGGTGGGCTGCACCGGCAGCAGCGGGAACCAGTGCTCGGGCACGGAGGTGGCCAGCTGGTAGTAGGCGTTGCTGGCCGTCCCGTCGGCCGGTTCGACGCTGAGCAGGTCGGCGGTCTCGTGCCGGCGGATCGGGTTGCCGGTGGCGCCCTCGACAACGGTCTCGACCGCCCAGGCGACGTTGGCCATCTCGTCGCGGAACATCCGGACCTCCTCGACCGGTGCCGCCTCCTGCTGGTCGGCGATCGCCGGGGCGATGAGCAGGCCGTCGGAGCGCCCGCCGAACACGTCGGCGCCGGGGCCGGTGACGGTGTGCCGGAAGAGGCTGAAGTCCTGGCCGTCGCCGGGTAGCGCGCCGGCCGCCCGGACCAGGGTACGGAAGCCGAAGGTGTCGGTCACCACCAAGGATTTGATCTTCACGACGGTGCCGGTCGGCACGGTCAACGGCAGCAGGTACCAGTCGTTGCTGTAGACCGTCGCGTACTCGACCAGGAGCAGCCGGGCCAGGTCGGTGGGTTCCGCCTCGACCCGGCCGAAGTCCACCCGGGCGTCCTCGAACTCCCACCACCGGGCGGCGGGCATGCCCGGGTACGCGGCCGGGGCGGGCAGCAGCGTGTTGACGATCGTCCCGATCTGGTTGGTGGCGGGCAACGTGGCCGCGGTGTCGACGGTGAACGAGTACCAGTCGAGGCGGCCACCGTCGTACTCGGGGGCGGCGAGCACGACGTCGTTGTCGCCGAAGCGGGCCGACATGTCGAACCGGTACTCCATCCGGGTCGGCTGCCAGGCGTCCGCCGTGTCCGGGGCGCCGTCGTCGGACAGGTCGAGGCCGAGGGTGTCGAGCCAGTCCAGCCAGCTGCGGGCGACGTCGGCCAGCACGGGCACGTCGCCCGGCAGCATCGGCACCTCGGGCGGTCGGGTGCCGTGCTCGACCAGGACGCGCAGCACGGGCAGCAGGGCGGCTCCGCTGGGCACCCGGTGCCGCATCACCGCCAGCCACCGCTGGCTCGGCCCGTCCAGTTCCGCACCAGCGGCGGTCAGGGCGTACCCCTCGATGACGTTGGCCGCGTACCGGGCCAGCCGCCCCCGGGCGGTGAGCAGCCGGAGGAAGTGCCGGCCGGTACGCGCGGCGGTCCGCAGCTCGGTGATCCGGGTGGCCGGACCGGCTTCGACCACG
>NZ_JBFBAO010000499.1:0-4033 GCF_040682255.1 Micromonospora sp. NPDC051296
GACGACCCTCGTCGGCAACGTCTACTACGTCAACTACCTGCGGTGGCAGGGCCGGTGCCGGGGTCCGGACGCTGGGTCGGACCACCGGAGCGGCCACCCGCGGCGCCGGACCACGCGCCGGGTAGCCGGCGGCGCGGTCGGTACGCGCCGGACGGACCGCCGGGGTACGGGTCGGCGCGGGCCCGTTCACCAGGAACGGGAACGGCACATGCACGAACGGGTTGCCGTGCCGGATGAGGGCGTCGAACTGCCGCTCGTTGAGCCCGTGGGTCAGCAGCACCCGCCGGCCCCAGCGGTGCAGCCGGCAGGGGAACCGGGCACCGTCGTTACGGCAGAGCGCCCCCGTGGGCCACTCCTCCGCCGCGTGCACGACCACCGCCCGGACCGCCAGCCGGACATCCTCGGGGGTCAACGGCGTCGGGACCGGCAACTCGCCCAAAATCTGATCGATGGGATCCGTCGACTGCTCATCAACTCGCACGGCAGACCTCCCGCAGCTCCGGTAGCGATGCGCTTCAGCACCGCACCTCGCGCATTGGTACGGCTTCCGGGACGGGAAAGTTCAATCCCCGGTGATGCTCGGCGGTGGACCTGCTCAGACCAGCCCGGCGTCGTGTACGAGCAGGGCGATCTGCACCCGGTTGTTGAGGCCGAGGCGGGTCAGCAGCCGGGAGACGTACGCCTTGACGGTGGCCACGCTCATGAACAGCTCGGCCGCGATCTCGGCGTTGGTGCGTCCCTGGCCGAGGGCCACCGCGACCGCCCGTTCCCGCTCGGTGAGCCCGGCGAGCAGCCGGACGGCCGGCTCCCGGCGCGGGTCGGACGCCGTCGCGGCGGTGACGTGATCGATGAGGGTGCGGGTGACCGTCGGAGACAGGGTCGCCTCCCCCGCCGCCACCCGGCGCACCGCCCGCACGATCTCGGCCGGCGGGGTGTCCTTGAGCAGGAACCCGCCGGCACCGGCCCGAAGCGCCCGCAGCACGTACTCGTCGGCGTCGAAGGTGGTCAGCACGAGCACCTCGGGCGGTCGGGGCAGCGCCCGCAGGGCCTCGGTGGCGGCCAGCCCGTCCAGCCGGGGCATCCGGATGTCCATCAGCACCACGTCCGGCCGGCACGCCGCGACCGCACCGACGACCTCGCTACCGTCGGCCGCCTCCCCGACCACGGTCAGGTCGGGCGTGCCACCGAGGATCATCGACAGCCCGGCGCGCACCAACGCGTCGTCGTCCACGATCAGAATCCGCACCGGCCGATCCGGTTGTCCCGGCCCGGTGGGCTTCGGCTGGTCCACGGCCACCGGCTGGTCCACGGCCATCGGCTGGTCCACGGCCATCGGCGGCGGAGCGGCCTGGGCGGGCACGACGCCGAACGACACGCGGCCGGGGCGGGTCACGATGCCGGCCAGGGCAGCCAGGCGGCCAGCCGGAAGTCGCCGGACTGGTCGCGACCGTGCTCCAGCCGCCCGCCGGCCAGGTTGACCCGTTCGGCGATGCCGATCAGACCGGTGCCGCTGCCGGGGATCGGCCCGCCGGTCGGCCCGCCCACCGGCCAGCGGTTGCGGATCTCCACGGTCAGGCCGTCGCCGGGCCCACCGTCGACCCCTACCGTGACGGCGGCGCCGGCGGCATGCTTGCGGGCGTTGGTCAGCCCCTCCTGCACGATCCGGTAGACGCTGCGGCCGACCACGGCGGGCAGCTCGCCGGCCGCGGCCACCCGATCGCTCAGCTCGACGCGTACCCCGGCGGCCCGGGACTCCGCGACCAGCGCCGGCAGGTCGTCAATGGTGGGCTGGGGGCGCTCCGGGCCGGCCGAGAGGGAGACCTCGGCCCGCAGCACGCCGATCACCTCCCGCAGGTCCTGCAATGCCGCGTGGGCGCTGCCCCGGATCACCCCGGCCGCCCGCGCCACCTCCTCCGGGGAGGCGTCGGGACGGAACTCCAGCGCACCGGCGTGCAGGCTGAGCAGCGAGATCCGGTGGGCCAGCACGTCGTGCATCTCGCGCGCGATCCGGCTGCGTTCCAGCTGCCTGGCCTGGGCCACCCGCAACTGCTGCTCGGCCTCGGCCCGCTCGGCGCGCTCCCGCAGCGACAGCACCAGTTGCCGCCGCGCCCGCACGAACATCCCCCAGGCCAGCACCATCAAGCTGATCACCACGCCCCACAGGGTTGAAATCCAGTACGTGCTGGCAGGCTCGGGACGCAGCAGGGCGAAGAACATGTTGGTGATCAGGCCGGCGGCGGTGACCGCCAACGCGACCGCCGTGCGCCGGTGCACGATCACGGTGAAGTAGATGATCAGCAGCGGGACGACGGCGGCGATGGAGAACATCGTCAACGGCAGCGTCACCAGCGCCAGCCCGAGCGGCCACCGCCGACGTACCCAGAGCGCCGCCGTGCAGGCCAGGCCGAGGATCGCGTCCGCGACGACCATCCAGGGGTACGGCAGCCGTTCGGCGAGGCCCGGGGTCCGGGAAGCGGCGTCGAAGGAGGCCAGCGTCACCCAGGCGAGGGAGACCAGGAAGCAGAGACTGTCGACCAGCCAGTCCCGGGTGGTCCGTCGGGAATGGCCGCGGGTCGTGCTGAGCTCCCCAGGCAGCAGCCACGGGTGTTCGAGTACGACGGCGCTGGTCACAGCCGTAATGGTAGGCAGCCGCCCGGGTGTCGGACCAGCTACCAAAGTCGAGACCTGACCCTCGACCTTGGTCGAGACGATGCAGACCGTCGGCCGCTGCGCACGGCCGGGTGGCTCGGCCAGGCTGGCGGCATGATCGCGGTTAATCAGCTCACCAAACGGTACGGGCGGCACACCGCCGTCGAGGACGTGTCGTTCCACTGCGAGCCAGGCACCGTCACCGGCTTCCTGGGGCCCAACGGGGCCGGCAAGTCCACCACGATGCGGATGATCTGCGGGCTCACCCCGCCGACCTCCGGCCAGGCCACCGTCGACGGGCACCCCTACCGCGAGCTGCCCAACCCGGGTCGCACGATCGGAGTGCTGCTGGACGCCTCCGCCCAGCACGCCGGGCGTACCGGCCGGGAGGCCCTGGCCGTGGCGGCCACCACGATGGGGGTGGACCGGAGTCTGGTGGGCGAGGTGCTCGACCGGGTGGGTCTGGACGCGGTCGCCGCCCGGCGACGGGTCCGGGCGTACTCGCTGGGGATGCGCCAGCGGCTCGGCCTGGCACACGCGCTGCTGGGCAATCCCCGGGTGCTGGTCCTGGACGAGCCGGCCAACGGCCTGGACCCGGAAGGGATCTTCTGGATGCGCGGCCTGCTGCGCGACTTCGCCGACCGGGGCGGCACGGTGCTGCTCTCCTCCCATCTGCTGCGCGAGGTGGAGGCGGTCGCGGACCGGCTGGTGGTGATCGGGGGTGGCCGGATCGTGGCGCAGGGCGGCAAGGACGAGCTGCTGGCCGGCGACGGCACGGTGGTGCGGGCCCGCGACCGGGTGGCGTTGCGCGGCGCGCTGGAGCGGGCCGGCCTGCCGGTCAGCGAAAGCACCGACGGGCTGCTGGTCCGCGCCGACCCGGAGGCGGTCGGGCAGGCCGCGGCGGCGGCCGGGGTCGCCCTCACCGAGCTGCGGGCGGCCGGCGGCGGTGGCCTGGAGCAGCTCTTCCTCACCCTCACCGCAGCGGCGGACAGCGCCGCGGCGGGCCCCGACCAGACCGGTACCGACGCCGCGCCGACCAGGGAGGCCGTCCGATGACCATCACCGCCCCCGAGATCGCCCGCAGCGTCCGGCCGAGTGAACGCCGGCCGTCGCTGGCCCGGCTGACCGCCGTGGAGCTGCGCAAGCTCGTCGACACCCGGGCCGGCCGCTGGTTGCTGATCACCATCGGCCTGGTCGCCGCCCTCATCGTCACCCTCCAACTGGTGTACGCGCCGGACGCCGAGCAGACCTTCGTCAACTTCTTCGTCCCGTCGCTGCTGCCCGTCGGATTGCTGGCCGGGTGGGTGCGGTGTCGGTGTCCGGACCGGTGGACCGGGCGGAGGTCGTCGGCATGGTGCACGCGGCCGAGGCGTCGGCCCGGCAG
>NZ_JBFBAO010000500.1:0-4005 GCF_040682255.1 Micromonospora sp. NPDC051296
CAGGGTCAGGGCCAGGCCGAACATCAGCAGCCCGCCGTACGAGCCCTTCATGCCCGTGATCACCTTCTGGCTCACGGTGAACCGGTCGACGCTCGGGCGCTCGATCTCCGGCAGCGGTTCCCCGGGCTCGGTCGGCACCACCAGCGGCCAGGGCGGCAACGACCCGTGACCGTAGCGGGTGAACGAGTCCGCGACCCGCCGGGCGACCCAGTCGCAGCGCTCGACCAGCCACTGCCGGTTCGCCTCCGCCGCCTCGACCAGGCTGCGCTCCAACCACTCCTGCACGGTGTCCCAGGCGACCAGCGGGTCGGCGGTCTCGAACGCCTCGTCGACCATCCGCAGGATGTGCCGGGTCCGGTCACGCAGGTCGTGCTCGACGTCGGAGAGCAGGTCGGCCATCTCGTCGGCCAGCGTGTTCTGCCACCGGATGGAGCAGCGGCGCAGCCCGTCGGCCTCCCGCTGGGCGGCGTGCAGCCGGGCCATCGGGCCGGACTCCTTGTCGGTGCGCTGGCTCTCCAGCTCCGCGCGCAGCGGCGCGGCGAGCTGCTCCACCACGGTACGTGCGGTCAGCACCACCGCCGCCCGGGCCAGCAGGTCGGGTTTGCCGGTCAGGTCCCGCCTCAGGCGGGCGATCAGCGGCGGAAACCCGGACTCGGCGTTGAGGGCGTGGTCGCCGGTGGCGGCGGCGCGCAGGCGCAGCGCCGCCGACACCGGAATCAGCGACGCCGGCACGCCGGCATCGGCCAGATGCCGCCGGTTGCGGTCGGCCACCGTACGCCAGTCCGGCACCAGGTCCGTCTTGGTCTGCACCACGACCACGTTGGCGTGCGACCGGGTGAGGTGCAGCAACAGGTTCAGTTCGGCCACCGAGAGGTCCCGGGTGGAGTCGGAGACCAGCAGCACGGTGTCCGCGCGGGTGAGCGCGGCGACCGGGGTGGTGGCGCCGGTCGCCGCCAACTCGCCGCTGCCGGGCATGTCCACCAGCACCACGCCCGCGCCGAGCAGCGCGCGGGGCAGACCGATCTCGACGTACGCGGGGCCGGCCCCGGGACGGCGACCGGCGGTGCCGGCCACCCCCGCCGCGATCTGCTCGGTGGGCACCGTGGTCCGTTCCAGCGTCCCCGCGACGGCCACCGCTCCCGGCATCGGCGGCGGTGTCTGCACCACGGTCGCCGTCGCCACTTCCGCGTGCCGCAGCACGGTCGGCAGGACGGTGGTGCGCCCGTCGCCGACCGGGCAGACCGGGGCGTTGACGATTGCGTTGACCAGTTGACTCTTGCCCTGCTTCGGCTCGCCCACGACCAGCACGGTCAGCGCCGGATCGAGCAGATGGGCCCGCTTGAGCCGGACCGCTTGGAGCAGGTCGCCGCGCCCGTGTTCCTGACACGTACGGGCGATGTCGTCGAGCGCGTCCAGCCAGATCCCCGCTATCACCGCACCAAGTGTGCTGATATCAGCGGAATTATCAAGAGCTGGTCCGACGGAAGTGCCGGGCGCTGCCGGGCCCGGCACTTCGCGTGCAGGTCGGTCAGAGCAGACCGTCGGTGAGACCCAGCAGGCCACCGGTCGAGGTGGACGCCTCGCCGTGGACGGTGGCGTCACCGTGCGTCGAGCCGCTCGCCCCGCCGGTGACCGAGCTCGTCGCGCCGCCGGTCACGCCGCCCGCGACGCCGGAGAGCAGGCCGTCCACCTGGCCGGCCACCCCGTTGACCGTGGACGGGAGGTCGACCGGGGGCACCACGCCGGTGACCCCGTCGGGCAGGCCCAGCCCGCCCAGGGTCTCGTTGACGCCGAGCGAGCCGACCAGGTCACCGACCTGGCTGGTGGTGCCGGGCAGCAGGCCCGCCGTGGTGTCGAGCAGCCCGTTGCCGGCGGTGTCTACAGCGGACGCCGGGTCGCCGATCGTGCCGGTGACGTCACCGACCGCCGGGCCGGTGGTGCTGTCGACCACGCTGGTGACGTCCGCGTCGAGCGTGTCCGCCACGTCGTGCACACCGGACAGGTCGGCGCCGACACCGTAGGGCGACACCCCCAGGCCGACGCCGGGCAGCAGGTGCACCCCGGCGCTGACCGTCGCCGGGTCGACGGCGATCGCGCCGAGCACCCCCGCGTTGACGTCCACGCCGCTGTACGAGCTGCTGACGGTGATCTGCTGCGCCACGTTCTGCAGCTGGCCGATCACGTCGGTGCTGTCGCCGAGCAGCGGATCCGCGCCGAGCTGGCCGGTCAGCGGGGCCACCGGCGCGAGCCCGTGCACCGGGGCGTAGTCGACCACCAGCGGCACCACGTCCTGCACGTCGGCGGCGGTGATGTCGCCGAGCCCCGCAGCCCGCAGCGCGCCCTCCGGGTCGAGGTCGAAGGCCGACCGCGCGTCGGCGTCGGTGAGCAGGTTGAGCACGAAGTCGTGCAGGGTCTGGTCCATGTTCGCAGGTCTCTCCTCGGACGGAACGTCAACGACCGGTGATCGTCAACGACGCTACGGTCGGTGAGCGGCACCGGTCATCGGGGACGATCCCGCAACCCGACCCGCCCGGTTAGGGGTATTTAGCCTCTCGTACGTTAGGGGGACTGGGGGGCCGAGGCCGGCCGAAGTTGGGGCTCCTGATGTCGGAGCGATCTCTGGTACGAACGTAGGAGCCCACGGGACACCCCGGGGGTGGTCGCCGGTGCGGCCGAGGCGGTCAAGGAAGAAAGCAGATGCCGTACGTCCTGGGAATACACATCGGAAACACCAGCGCGGTTGCCGCGGTGGCGCGCTGGCAGGACGGGGGCTGGGGCCGACCCGAGACGGTCGCGCTGCGACCCACGGAGGCGTCCCTGCCGTCGACCATGGTGTTGTCACCCGACGGGACGTTCACTCTCGGTGAGGTCGGCGACGCGAGCCGTACCGCGCGCGGAATCCTGGGCCGGGTCGGTGACGACGTGCCCCTGCTGCTCGACGGCAACCCGTACCCGCCACCGACGTTGATCGCTCTGCTCGCCGCCCACGTAATCGAGTGGGTGGGCGAACAGGAGGGCGAGGTGGCCGAGGCGATCGTGCTCAGCCACCCCGCCGGGTGGGGGCGGCACCGGCGCGACCTGCTGCAACAGGCCCTGTGGGAACGGCGCCTCGGTGAGGCGGCCCTGCTGCCCCGTACCGTCACCGTGGCCGAGAGCCACGCGGCCCGCGGCTTCCCGGGCGGCCTGGCCGCCGTCTACGCGCTCGGCGGCGACACCTTCGAGGCCGCGCTGGTCCGGCGCAACTCCCGCGGCCGGTACGAGACCGTCGGCGTCCCGCAGGGGCTCAGCTGCCTCGGCGGCACCACCTTCGACGAGGCGCTGGCCGGGCACGTACGAACCGTGCTCGCCCGGGAACTCGCCGCCGCCGGCCCCGGGGCGGAGGCCACCCTGCGCGGGCTGCCCGCCGAGTGCGAACGGGCCAAGCGGGACCTGACCGTCGGCAGCCAGACCGACGTGCAACTGTCCCTGCCGACCGGCCCCGTCCGGGTGCCGGTGACCAGGTTGCAGTTCGAGGAACTGATCCGCCCCGCCGTACGGGCCACCGTGGAGCTGCTGCTGCGGGCCGTGCACGCCGCCGGGCTGGCCCCGGCGCGGCTCGACGGGGTGCTGCTCACCGGGGCCTCCACCCGGATCCCGCTGGTCGCCGAACTGCTCGCCGCCGCCGGGCTCCCGGTCGAGACGGCACCCGACCCGCAGACCACCGCCGCCACCGGCGCGGCCGTCGCCGCCGCCCAGATCCTCACGCCCGCGCCGCTGCCGGCCGGTCCACCCGCACCGGCCGGCGGCGTCGCCCGTACCCCCGGCGGGATGACCGGCCGCCCGGCCGAGAACCAGCCGCCGCACGACGAACCGCCACCCCGCCCACCGATCCGATTCACCCCGCTGGACCTGCCGAAACCGTCCCGCCGGACGCTGTGGATGTTCCCCGTGCTGCCCGGCACCGGTACGACGACCGGCCCCTCGGTGCGGGTCTGCTGAGACCGATCCGTTGCCGGGTCGACATCG
>NZ_JBFBAO010000501.1:0-4005 GCF_040682255.1 Micromonospora sp. NPDC051296
GCGCGGCGAGGGTCCAGCCGGCCGCCATCGCCTCGGCGTCCGCCGGGTCGACCAGACCGGCGTCCCGGGCGGCGGCGAGCGCGTCGACGGTACGCGTGCCGCGCAGCGCCGGCACCGCCCCCGCGTGCCGCAGCTGGAGCAACTGCACCGCCCACTCGACGTCGGCCAGGCCGCCCCGCCCCAGCTTGGTGTGGGTGGCCGGGTCGGCGCCCCGGGGCAGCCGCTCGGTCTCCACCCGCGCCTTGATCCGGCGGATCTCGATGACCTGTTCCCGGGTCAGCCCCTCGGCCGGGTAGCGGACCGGGTTGACCATCTGCTCGAACCGGGTGCCCAGATCGGTGTCGCCGCAGACGCACCGGGCCCGCAGCAGCGCCTGCGCCTCCCACACCTTCGACCAGCGCGCGTAGTACTGCTGGTAGGCGGCGAGGCTGCGGACCAGCGGCCCCTGCCGGCCCTCCGGGCGCAGGTCGGCGTCGACGCCGAGCGGCGGATCGGGCGCGGGCATGCCCAGCAGCCGGCGCAGCTCCTCGGCGATGGCGTGGGCGGCGGCGCTGGCCGCGCTCTCGCTGACGCCCGCCGGCGGGTCGTAGACGAAGAGCACGTCGGCGTCGGAGAGGTAGTTGGACTCGTACCCGCCGAGCCGGCCCATCCCGATCACCGCGAAGCGCAGCCCCGGCAGGGCCGGCTGGGCGGCCCGGGCGGTCCGCAGCGCGGCGGCGAGGGTGGCGTCGGTGACGTCGGACAGGGCGGTGCCGACCGCGGTGATGTCGGCCAGACCGGACGCGGGCCGACCGCCGTCCGGACGTGAGGGGGCGAGCGATCCGGCGCGGCTGAGCACGTCGGCGCAGGCGAGGCGGAGCAGTTCCCGGCGGCGCAGCGCGCGTACCGCCCGGGTGGCTTCGACCGGGTCGGCGTGCCGGGCCGCGGCGGCGGCGAAACCATCGGTCAGCACCTCGCGCGAGCGTGGGCTCAGCTCGCTCTCCTCGGCCAGCAGGCGCAGCGCCTCCGGCTCGCGGGCCAGCAGGTCGGCGACGTACCGGGAGGAGGACAGCACCCGGGCCAGCCGGCGGGCCACCGGCCCGGAGTCGCGCAGCAGCCGCAGGTACCAGGGGGTGCTGCCGAGGGAGTCGGAGACCTGGCGGTAGTTGAGCAGACCGCGATCCGGCTCGGGGGCGTCGGCGAACTCGCTGAGCAGGACCGGCAGCAGGGTGCGCTGGATCGCCGCGGTGCGGCTCACCCCGCCGGTGAGGGCCTGTAGGTGACGCAGCGCCCCGGCCGGGTCGGCGAAGCCGAGGATCTCCAGGCGGTGGCGGGCCGCCTCCGGGGTCAGCCGCAGACCGTCGGCCGGCACCCGGGCCACCGACTCCAGCAGCGGCCGGTAGAGCAGTTTGGCGTGCAGCCGGCGTACCTCGGCGGCGTGGGTGACCCACTCGGCGCGGAACTCCTCGACGGCGCTGCGCCCCGGCGTGGCCGTGTAGCTGAGCGCCGCGGCCAGCCAGCGCAGCGCTCCCGGCTCGGTCGGTACGGTGTGGGTCCGGCGTAGGCCCTGAAGTTGCAGCCGGTGCTCGACGCCGCGCAGGAAGCGGTAGCCGCGCAGCAGTGCCTCGCCGTCGGCCCGGCCGACGTAACCGCCGGTGACCAGCGCCCGCAGGGCGGG
Organism: Micromonospora sp. NPDC051296; assembly: GCF_040682255.1. Classification (NCBI taxonomy): domain Bacteria; kingdom Bacillati; phylum Actinomycetota; class Actinomycetes; order Micromonosporales; family Micromonosporaceae; genus Micromonospora; species Micromonospora sp. NPDC051296. The sequence continues at coordinate 1,658 of NZ_JBFBAO010000501.1, forward strand.
GATGGTGCCGGGTGTCCGCAGCGACTCGTCGCCCCGGCCGTGCACCAGTTGCAGCAGCTGCACCGCGAACTCGATGTCGCGCAGCCCGCCGGGACCACGCTTGATCTCGCGTTCCAGCTCCTTCGGCGGGATGTTGTCGATGATCTTCCGCCGCATGGCGCGGACGTCCTCGACCGCCTCGGGGCGCTCGGCCGCCTGCCAGAGCAGCGGTGCCAGCTCGTCGATCCACTCCTGGCCGAGCGCCAGGTCACCGGCGGCCGGGCGGGCCTTGAGCAGCGCCTGGAACTCCCAGGTGCGCGCCCACCGCCGGTAGTACGCCAGGTGGCTCGCCAGGGTCCGGACCAGCGGCCCCCGGTTACCCTCGGGGCGCAACGCGGCATCGACCGGCCAGGCGACCAGCCCACAGATGTGGATCAGCCGGGTGGCCACCGTGGTGGCCGCAGCCAGGTCGTCGTCCTCGGCGGCCACGAAGATCACGTCGACGTCGGAGACGTAGTTCAGCTCGCCGCCGCCGCACTTGCCCATCGCCACCACGGCCAGCCGGGGTTCCCGGGTGCCCTCGGGCAGCTCGGCGACGGCGATCGCGTACGCCGCCGACAGGGTGGCGTCGGCCAGCGCGGAGAGCGCGGCCATGGTCTGCTCCAGGCCGCGCCCGCCGGTCAGGTCGGCCGCCGCGACGCGCAGCAGGGCCAGCCGGTACGCCTGGCGCAGCGCCGCCACCGGGTTACCGCCGGCGGAAAAATCGAGCTGTCCGTCGGCGGCCGGGGCGAGGCCGTCCGGGGCGGTCCGCAGCACCGGCCACTGGCCGGGGTTGGCGACGAGATGGTCGCCCAGCGCCGAGGAGGCGCCCAGCACGGCGATCAGCCGCCGGCGCAGGCCCGGGTCCTCGTGCAGCGCGGCGAGCAGCGCCGAGCCGGCACCGATGCCGCCGGCGCCGCCGTTCGGGCCGCCGTGCACACCGAACAGCGTGCGGCGTTCGGCCTCGACCAGCCGGTGCAGCTGGCGCAGCGCCAGATCCGGGTCGGCGGCCCGGGAAAGCGCGGTGAGCAGTTCCTGGGCCGGTTCGTCGGCCGGTTCCTGGGTCTGCGGGCGCCACAGGTCGAGACCGGTCGGGCCGAGCAGGTCGGCGGCCCGAGCGCCACCGTCGTTGTCGCCGATCCCGAAGCCGTACCGGGCGAGCCGGCCCGCGGCGCTGGTCGGCCGGCCCATCAGTGCCCGAGCAGCGGCAGGCTGGGGCGCGGCCCGCTGTCGTCCAGCTCGCCGAGGGCCAGCGCGGCGAACCGGGCGGCGAACGGCTGCCAGACCTCCTCGACGTCGGCCATCACCGCGTTACAGGCGGTGATCACCAGCTGCGGGTCGTAGCCCAGCTCGGCCAGCAACGCCGAGTCGGTGGCCCACTCCGCGATCATCGCGGTGTCGCACTCGATGTGGAACTGGAGGCCCCAGGCCCGGTCGCCGAGGCGGAACGCCTGGTTCGGGTAGCGGGTGGAGGCGGCCAGCAGGGTGGCGCTGGCCGGCAGCTCGGTGATCTCGTCGGCGTGCCACTGGAGCACGTCGGGGATCAGCGGGACGTACCGGAACAGCGGGTCGGACTCGGCCGCGTCCCGCCGGCCGACCACCGCGGGGCCGACCTCCGGCCCGGACGGGCTCCGCTCGACCGTGCCGGCGTGGGCGGTGGCCAGCAACTGGGCACCGAGACAGATGGCCAGCGTCGGTACCCGGTGCCGGACCGCCTTGCGCAGCAGCCCCTCCACGGCCGGGAACCAGGGCGCACCCGGCGCCCCGTCGGCGTACGGGTATGCCTGCTGGTCGCCGCCGAGCACCACCAGCGCGGCGTACCCGTCGAGGTCGGCGGGGAGTGCGTCGCCCGCGTGCGGGCGGGTCACCGACAGGTCGAGGCCGGCCTCGGTCAGCCACTCCCCCAGCCGGCGCAGGTCGTCGGTCGGGTCATTCTCGATCACCAACACGGTTGCCACGCCGTCGAGGCTATCCGGTCTCACCGACCGGGCCGCCGCGCGGGACCGGTGCGGTGTCCAGACACGTTCTGTCGCACCGGGCCAGGACGACGACCGGCGCGTCGGACACCGCACTAGGCTCTGCCGCTGTGTCCGATCACACCGCGCCCGACGACGTCGTACGGCCGCCGGCGCTGCGCCCCGGCGACACCGTGATGCTGGTCTCGCCGTCGGGGCCGACCCGCCCGGAGCGGGTGGCCCGGGGGATCGAGCTGCTCACCGGCTGGGGCCTGCGCCCGGTGCTCGCGCCGAACGCGTACGCCCGGCAGGGCTACCTGGCCGGTGCCGACGCGCTGCGGGCGGCCGACCTGAACACCGCCTTCGCCGACCCGC